>NZ_CAKKMM010000036.1:0-19916 GCF_918698205.1 Microbacterium sp. Bi128
AGGTCGGCGAGGTGGTCGACCGCGAGACGGATCCCCGCGCCGTCGTCCACCGACACCGAGGTGAAGGGACTGTCGACATCGGGGATGCCGAGGGTCACCGCGGCGATGCCGAGGCTCGCGACGAGGTCGATGCGGGGGTCGTCGGCACGGAGGTCGGAGAGGATGACGCCGTCGACGCGACGGTCCGCGGCGAGTCCGCGGTAGGTCTGCTCTTCGTGGCGGCCGGGGGTGGCGGCCGCGAGCACCAGCACTTGGCCGGACACCGAGAACTCGTCCTCGACGCCCGCGATGAACGAGGGGAAGAAGGGATCCGCGGCGATCACGTCGGGGCTGCGTCCGATGACGAGGCCGCACGCGAACGCTCGCCCCACGCTCAACGAGCGGGCGCGGAGGCTCGGGCTCCATCCCATCTCGGCAGCGACGGAGAGGATGCGCGCGCGAGTATCGGGCGAGACGCCCGCGCGACCATTCAGCGCGAAGGACACCAGGCCCTTGCTGACCCCGGCGCGCCGCGCGACATCGGCGATCGTGGGTCGCGTGTCGTTCGTCATCCGTCACCTCACTGTGGCATCCGCTGACCTAAACCGGTTCAGTGGCTCTGACTCTAAACCGGTTCAGATCGGGCGTCAACCCTGGCCGGCCTCCGCCGGGCGCCGCGTCTCGCCGGGGTGGGGCGCGTCGCCTCGCCGGCGTGGGGCGCGTTCTTCCGTTCGGGGCGTGGTATTTCGCGCCCCAAACGGCATCCTGCGCCCCAACCCCGCACCGCGCCGCACCCTCCGGCATCCCCACCGCGCAACCCCTGCGCAATGTCGTCGCCCCTCGCTAGCGTGAGGGACATGAGCGAACGCGAATACGACCTCATCGTCATCGGCGCCGGCCCCGTGGGCGAGAACGTCGCCGACCGTGCCGTGCAAGCCGGGCTCACGGCCGTCATCGTGGAGTCCGAGCTGGTCGGGGGCGAGTGCTCGTACTGGGCGTGCATGCCGTCGAAGGCTCTGCTGCGCAGCGGTGCCGCCCTGCAGGCCGCGCGCAACGTCGACGGCGCGAAGCAGGCCGTCACCGGCGACCTCGACGTCGCGGCCGTGCTCCGTCGCCGCGACTCCATGACGAGCGACTGGAACGACTCCGGACAGGTCGAGTGGCTGCAGGGCGCCGGAATCGATCTCGTGCGCGGCCACGGCCGTCTCACCGGCGAGAAGACGGTGCGCGTCACCGCCGACGACGGCACGACCACCGACCTCGTCGCTCGGCATGCCGTCGCGGTGTGCACCGGCTCGGCCGCGCTTCTTCCCGGCATCCCTGGCCTGGCCGACATCGCGCCGTGGACGAGTCGCGAGGCCACCGCGGTGCAGCAGATCCCCCGCTCGCTCGCGATCCTCGGCGGCGGTGTCGTCGGGGCCGAGATGGCCACCGCTTTCTCCAGCCTGGGCGCCGAAGTCACGATCATCGCGCGCTCGGGGCTGCTCGGCGGCACCGAGCCGTTCGCCGGCGAGCTCGTCGCCGATTCCTTGCGCGAGCGGGGAGTCACGGTCAAGACGGGGGTGGATGCCACGGCCGCACGCCGCGACGACGACGGGCGCCGCGTTCTCGAGCTGTCCGACGGCACGTCCGTGACCGCCGACGAGGTCCTCGTCGCCACCGGCCGCGTTCCCCGCACCGACGACCTCGGACTCGACACCGTCGGGCTCGATGCCGGCTCGTGGCTCGACGTGGACGACACCCTGCTCGTGCGAGGGTTCGACTGGCTCTACGCCGTCGGCGACGTCAACCATCGCGCACTCCTCACGCACCAGGGCAAGTACCAGGCGCGCGCCGCCGGCGACGTCATCGCCGCCCGAGCGCAGGGCGGCGAGGTCGACGACGCCCCGTGGGGCGCGCACGTGGCGACCGCCGACCACGACGCCGTGCCGCAAGTGACCTTCACCGATCCCGAGGTGGCCTCGGTCGGCGTGACGGCGAAGCGCGCGGAAGAGCGCGGGCTGAACGTCAAGGTGCTCGACTACGACCTCGCGCACGTCGCGGGCGCCAGCGAGCAGTCCGACGCCTACGTGGGCCGCGCCCGCGCGATCGTCGACCTCGACCGGGGAGTGCTCGTGGGCGCGACCTTCGTCGGCCCCGACGTCGCCGAACTGTTGCATTCGGCCACGATCGCGGTCGTGGGCGAGGTGCCGGTCAAGCGACTGTGGCACGCGGTTCCCTCGTACCCGACGGTCAGCGAGGTCTGGCTGCGTCTCCTCGAGACGCTCGGCCGCGAGACCGCGTGACCCCGCGCGCTCGCGGCGCGCGATGACACCGCTGCGCCGCGAAGTCGCAACTGATGGACCGAGTCCAATCTGTCGTACGATTCATGCGGTGGAGCCCGCCTTCACCGTGAACCGTGGGGGTAGGCAAGGTGCCGTTTCGCAGCAAAGACACGTTGCAGGTATGGCTGGATGAATTCGGCGCGAAAGAGCCCGGCCGGATCGGCACCGCGTACGTCGCCGATCAGGAAGCCGTCGATGGTCGCGACAGCGGCCTGGTGATCTTCCCCCTGCGAAACGCCACGACCTCGGTGTACATCCAGCCCATCGAGACCGGGGCACCGGACTGGCGGGTCACGATCGAGGCGCAGCCCGAGGTGACCGAGCTCTCACCCGAGTCCCTGTACGACCTGTGCGAGGAGCTGGCGAACACCGCCGCTCTCTGCGCTTTCCTGCAGGCGAAGTCGATCGAGCACATGGCCCACCTGAACGCGCACGCCCAGGACTAGCTACGCGACCGAAGACTCGGACTTGCCGGCGGCCTGCGGGTCGATGCGTCGGGCTTGGTCCCGCGCGGCGGCGGTGGTGTGAGTGAGGAAGTCCGCGAGGTTGGCCTCGACCTGCGGGTCGAGGTGGCCGATGATCTGTCGACAGGTCGTGTCGAAGCGGGCCAGCTGCGACCACGGCTCCTTTTCGAGGTCCACGACCAGATGGATGTGGTTCACTCGGCGGTCCGCCGCATCGAACTCTCGGCGCAGAATGCCGCGACGCACGAGCCGTTCCACCATTGTCGTGATTCCGGCCGAGGTCACACCGAGATGGCCCGCCAGCTCGGACGGCCGGACGCCGGGGTGAGACCCGACGTAGGCGAGGGCCTTGGCGTCGAGCTCGTTGACACCGAGCTGCTTGCGCGCCTGGGCGGCGGCCGTGTCTCGTTCCCGGACGTAGAAGGCGAGCGCTGCCATCAACGGCGACGAATCACCCGATTTCTCCGTCATTGAACCGCTCCCTACGTAGCTCATGCCCCGAAGCACTATACCTAACCCCCTAAAGTTCCGAACCTGACCATCACGTTCAGTGACTGTTCACCGTGGTGAACCTCAACCGTGTTTACTAACTGAGTTAATTACATGCTAGGTTGATCTTCACCGGGGTTGACAGCCCGGCGCACCGTGGACGAAGGGGGGGGAACCGCGATGGCCCACAGTCTTTTCACCGGGATCCGAACCGCACCCGTGCGGAGATCCACGTTCATCCCGGCTGCCGGTCGCCCGTTCACGCCCGCACCGACGCCCGTCGTCGTCGCGGCTGCGGTGACGGTCTCGGTCGCGGTCGGGGTCGTCCTCCCCCTCGTTCTTTGAGCCATTCACACACGCCAGGAGTCACCATGGGAAAGCTCTTCTACGGTTCCGACCCGCAGCCGATGGACATCGACGATCGACTGCTGCAGTACCTTCAGGTCGTCTTCTCGACCAAGCTGCGTCGCAGCGAGTCGTTCACCATCACGTGGACGGATGCCGCGGCCTCGCACGCCCGCACCACGCTATGGATCCAGCCGTCCATCCCCCTGCGATTCCTGTACTCGAGCGTGGATGCCCAGCGCCTGTCCGGCGGGTACCTCCGCCAGCTCGCCGACCAGGCCGCGATGTCGTCGGGTCTGGTGCTCGACGCCACCACCTGGCACGAGCACGAGAGCGCGCACCGCGTGCAACTCGTCGCCGCGGCCTGACCGCACCCTCTCCCCCGCACCCCGCCCTGACCATCAGGGCGGGGTGCGGTCTTTCACCGCGGCCCCGACGTGCCGGCGCCTTTCCGCCCGACCGGCGGGTCCTCCGGCGTAGATTTGCGTCGTGACCCGGACGATCGCGCTCCTCCGCGGCGTGGGTGGCCCCACGGCGCTGAAGATGGCCACTCTCCGCGAGGTGCTGGCATCCGCGGGGCTGGGCGAGGTCGAGACTCTCCAGGTGGCCGGGAACATCGTGCTCGACGACGCGGGACGCTCCCCCGAGGCCGTCGCCGGGGTCGTGCGGGCGGCTGTGCTCGGGGCCTTCGGCCACGATCTGCCCGTCGTGGTGCGCTCTCACGCCGAACTCGCCGACGCGCACGCCCGCAACCCCTTCGCCGACGCGGCCGAGGGACGGTGGGTCCAGACGGTCTTCCTCGACTCCGTCCCCGCCGTCGCCGCGGTGCGTCTGCCTGCTGGCATCCCCGAAGAGGCGGTCCTCGACGGCCGCGAAGTCTTCGTGCGCTACCCCGAGGGGATCGGCGGCTCGAAGCTGCAGGCGGGCTGGTTCGAGAAACACCTCGGCGTCGTCGCGACCGCCCGCAACGCCAACACGATCGCCAAGCTCATCGCGCTCAGCGCGTAGCGCCCCGCCCCGCGCCCCCCGCGATAAACGCCCTGCCGAGTGAGACACCACGCAATAGGGCGTGTCTCGCTCGACAGGGCGTTTATCGACAGCGGGCGGCAGCTGCGCACGGCCGCAGCGGCGGCGGGCGCTCAGTGGAAGAAGTGCCGCTCGCCGGTGAAGAACATCGTCACGCCGGCGGCACGGGCGGCGTCGACGACCTCGCCGTCGCGCACCGATCCGCCGGGCTGGATGATCGCCGAGATGCCGGCGTCGATGAGCACCTGCGGCCCGTCGGCGAACGGGAAGAAGGCATCGGATGCCGCGATGGACCCGGCGGCCCGGTCGCCCGCGCGCTCGACCGCCAGGCGACACGAGTCGACGCGGTTCACCTGCCCCATGCCGATACCGACCGTCGCCGAGCCCTTCGCCAGGACGATCGCGTTCGACTTCACCGCGCGACAGGCCTTCCACGCGAAGATCAGGTTCGTCATGTCCTCGTCGGCGGGCCGCTCGCCCGAGACGAGCTCCCAGTTCTTCGCGACCGACTCGATGTCGTCGGGGAACCGGTCGGCATCCTGCAGCAGCAGCCCGCCCGACACCAGGCGCACGTCCATCGGCTCCTGCCGCCAGTCGGCGGGCAGCTGCAGCACGCGCAGGTTCTTCTTGAGCTTGAACACCTCGAGCGCTTCGGGCTCGAAGTCGGGCGCGATGATGACCTCGGTGAAGATATCGCGGAGGTTCTCGGCCATCTTCAGCGTCACGGTGCGGTTCGCGGCGATCACACCGCCGAACGCCGAGACCGGGTCGCACTCGTGCGCGCGCAGGTGGGCCGAGGCGATCGGGTCGAGGGCGTTCGGTGCGGCGACGGCGATGCCGCACGGGTTGGCGTGCTTGATGATCGCGACCGCGGGCTTGACCATGTCGAACGCGGCGCGGAGGGCCGCGTCGGCGTCAACGTAGTTGTTGTACGACATCTCCTTGCCCTGCAGCTGGGTCGCCTGCGCGATCCCGTGACCGCCGACGCGGGTGTAGATCGCGGCGCGCTGGTGCGAGTTCTCGCCGTACCGCAGTGTCGACAGGCGCTCGGCCTGGATGGTGAGGTGCGCGGGCAGGTCGATGTCGTCACCGAGCGTGCCCTCGGCGAACCACGTCGACACCGCGGTGTCGTACGCCGCGGTGTGCGCGAAGGCGCGGGCAGCGAGTTCGCGCCGCTGCACGAGCGAGGTGCCGCCGTCGCGCTGCACCGCGTCGATGATCGCGGGGTAGGACTCGGGCGAGACGACGATGGCGACGTTCGCGTGGTTCTTCGCCGACGCACGGACCATCGCGGGGCCGCCGATGTCGATCTGCTCCACGACGTCGTCGCCCTCGGCCCCGGATGCCACGGTCTCGACGAACGGGTAGAGGTTCACCACCACGAGCTCGAAGGGGAGGATGCCGAGCTCATCGAGCTGCGCTTCGTGACTGGCCAGACGCAGATCGGCGAGGAGACCCGCGTGGACGCTCGGGTGGAGCGTCTTCACGCGCCCGTCGAGCGATTCGGGGAACCCGGTCACGGTCGAGACGTCGGTGACGTCGTGGCCGGCGTCACGGATCGTCGCCGCGGTCGAGCCGGTCGAGACGATCTCGACGCCCGCACCGGCCAGGGCCTCGGCGAGCTGCAGCAGGCCGTCCTTGTCGCTCACCGACACCAGCGCTCGGCGGATCGGGACGACGTCACGGGGACGGTAGTCGGCGGGGTCGTGGCGGGGTCCGGCCATGGCTGCGGCTCCTGTGTCTCGTGTCGGGGTTCAAGGACGCGGGCGTGCGGACGCCCGCGGGATCAGGGGGTTCGGGATGCCGCGACGGCGAGGTCGAGGTCGCCCTCGGCGATGCGGCGGACCACGTCGATGAGCAGGCGGCGCTCGACGGGCTTGATGCGCTCGTGCAGCGCCTCTTCGTCGTCGCCGGGGAGCACGGGGATGCGTTCCTGCGCGAGGATCGGACCGGTGTCCACGCCGGAGTCCACGACGATGACGCTCGCCCCGGTCTGCGCGACGCCGGCCCGCAGGGCGTCGCGCACCCCGTGTGCACCGGGGAACTCGGGCAGGTACGCCGGGTGGGTGTTGATGATGCGGGGCTCCCACTCGGCGACGAGGTCGGCGGGCAGCAGGCGCATCATGCCGCTCAGCACGACGAGGTCGGGCTGCCACACGCGCAACTGCGCCCCCAGTTCCGCTCCCCACTCGGCGCGCGACGCGAAGGCATCGAAGGGGACGAGGAAGGTCGGGATGCCGAAGTGCTCGGCGTGCGCGAAGCCGTCGGCCTCGCGATCGGCACCGACCGCGACCACGCGCGCCGGAAAGTCGGGGGCGGCGGCCGCCTCGAGCAGGGCGCGGAGATTGGAGCCGGTGCCGGAGATGAGGACGGCGACCGTGAGCACGGAGGCCAGTCTACGCAGGTGCGTTCGAGCGCGCGGATCGGCCCGTCTCCCCGGACTTGACCGCGTCGCCGACGGCGCGCCGACAGGTCAGCGCTGATCCGGCGCGGCGTCGCCCCACGCGGCCCGGATGCGCGCGCGGACGTCGTCATCGCTCTCCGCGGCGGTGGCGTCCGGCGCAGGCCCCGCCTCCGCGGCATCCGGATCCCGGTAGGCACTCGGCCATACATCGGTCGCGATCCCGACGCCCGGGCCGGGGGCCGTGGGGGTCGGTCCGGTCGCGTGCTCGGCGCGGTCGAAGGGCACCTGCTCGCGCGTCGGGAACGAGAACGCCGGGACGTACTCGCGCGCCTCGGAGACAGGCGCCGTCCGGCCACCGACGCGCGGGCTCAGCAGCAGGATCGCGAGGCCGACGAGCACCTCGAGACCGAGCGCCAGGGCGAGGGGACCCGGCTGCGGTCCCGTGTCGGCGAGACGCGCCGGCCCCATCGCGCCCGACGAGACGAGCGCGACCAGTGCCCCCACCCCGCCGGTGAGCGCGGCGACGACGACGGCGAGGGTGAGGCGCGGTCCGATCGGCTCGGGGCCGGTGGCCAGCGGCATCCGGCCTCTCAGGATCCACCCGGTCAGCGCACCCACCCCGACGGGCAGCAGCACGAGCAGCAGCAACCACGGCGAGGTCGAATCGGGCACGGCGCCCAGCACCGGGATGCCGGGGAGCGCGCCGACCTGCGTCGCGGCGGGGGTGACCGCGGTGTCGGTGCCGATCGCGAAGCCGGGACCGGCGGTGAACGCGAGCGCCCACAGCACGAGCGTGGGGAGGTAGACGAGTTGCCCCAGCGCGATCACGGTCGCGCCGACGGCGTCGGCGTTGCTGGCTTGGAAGAGCCCGATCACCTGGCCGGAGCCCGCGACGAGCCCCGCGACGAACACCACGGCCCCCACGCTGACGAGTCCGAGAGTGGTCAGGGCGAGGCCGCGTACCGCCAAGGCGGGCACTTCGGCCCAGGCCCGCGGGAGACGCGCGAGCCGGTCCCGTAGCGCGTCGACGGGGCCGTCATCGCCCACCCGCCACGACCCGACGACGGCGCCGACGAACGATGAGGCGAAGAAGATCGACGACGGCAGCAGGATCGCCAGCCAGATCTCGGATGCCACGAGCTCGGCATTCGCCGTCAGCGCGACGAGCGTCGAGAGCGCGGCGAAGACCAGCGACCCGGACAGCCAGCCGGTGATCGCGGCGCCCGCTTCTGCCGCGCGCGAGCCGGAGCGGGCCGCGAACAGACCGGTGAAGACCGCGAACGCGAGCGGTGCGAGCGAGAGCGTGAAGGTCGCGAGCGCGGGGTCGATGCCCGTGGCCGCGAGATAGGTGTCGGGCAACGTCACGGAGACGGGCACGAGATGGCCCAGGTGCCACACCGCGGCCGACGCGGGCCAGAGGGCGCCCCAGTCGGGATCGCCCCCGCCGAACACCCACAGGAGCGTCAGGGGCGCGAGCACCACGGCGATACCGCCCGCGGCCGCCAGCACGGCGTCGAGGGCGGCAAGGAGGGCGACGAGTAGACGATGCATGAGCGACTCAGACCCTACCCGCGGCCCCCGACAGCGCCGCTCAGGCGCGGCGGCATTCGGGCGTGCTCGTCAGTCGACGGGCTCGAGGACGAAGATCTCGATGCGGCGCTCGGTCTTGCGCTGGTACTCGTCGTAGTCGGGCCACACCGCCACCGCGCGGGCCCACCACTCGTCGCGCTCGGCGCCCTCGGCCTGGTGCGCGTCGTACTCGCGCTTGTCGTCGCCGTCCTGCAGCGCGACGCGCGAGTTCTTCACGAGGTTGTAGAACCAGGCCGGGTGCTCGGGAGCCCCACCCTTGGATGCCACGACGAGGTATCGACCGTCGTGTTCGACGCGCATGAGAGCCGTCTTGCGCAGGCCCCCCGTTTTTGCTCCGACGGTGGTGAGGACGATGATGGGAACGCCCCGCAGTTCCGCGGCCTCCTGGCCCCCCGTGGCCTCGAAGGTCTCGGCCTGCGTACGGGCCCATTCGCTGGTACTGGGCAGATACTCTCCTGAGAGCGACATGTCCCCCACGATAGGCCCGCTCACCCCTCCCCGGCACCGCCCTCCCTCATTTCCTGGAGCCCCCATGAGCACGCCCGCTCCCGAGACCACCGCCGACCCCGCACCGAAGAACGCGCTCGACCGCTTCTTCGAGATCACCGCGCGCGGGTCCTCCGTCGGCGCCGAGGTGCGCGGCGGCGTGGTGACGTTCGTGACGATGGCGTACATCGTCATCCTGAACCCGATCATCCTGTCGGGGACGCCGGACGTCGCCGGAAACGCGCTGGGTTTCCCGCAGGTGGCCGCGGTCACGGCCCTCACCGCGGGCGTCATGACGATGCTGTTCGGCCTCGTCACCCGTGGCCCGAGGCGATGGGCCTCGTCGTGATCAACGGGCTCATCATCGTGCTCCTGGCGGTCACGGGTCTGCGCCGCATGATCTTCGAGGCCGTGCCGCTGGCTCTCAAGACGGCCATCACCGTCGGCATCGGCCTGTTCATCGCCTTCATCGGCTTCGTCGACAGCGGGCTGGTCACCGCCACGGGCCTCTCGTCGCCCCCGGTGGGCCTCGGCGTGCAGGGCTCGATCGCGACCATCCCGACGGCGCTGTTCGTGCTGACCCTCCTCATCACCGCCGTGCTGATGGTGCGCAAGGTCAAGGCGGCGCTGCTCATCGGGCTGCTCAGCGGCACCGTCATCGCGGTCATCGTCGAGGCCATCGCGCGGCTCGGCGCGCGCTCGGCCGAGAACCCCGGCGGCTGGGGCCTCAGCGTCCCGACGGTGCCGGCGCAGTGGGTCGGCCTGCCCGACCTGTCGCTCGTCGGCCAGGTCGACCTGTTCGGCTCATTCGGCCGCATCGGTGTCCTCGCGGCCCTCATGCTGGTCTTCACGCTCGTCTTCACGAACTTCTTCGACGCCATGGGCACGATGACCGGTCTCTCCCGCGAGGCGGGCCTCGCTGCCCCCGATGGCACCTTCCCGCGCCTGCGCTCGGCGCTGGTGATCGAGGGCATCGGCGCCGTGGCCGGCGGCGCGACCTCCTCGTCGTCGAACACCGTGTTCATCGAGTCGGGGTCGGGTATCGGCGAGGGCGCCCGGACGGGCCTCGCGAACGTCGTGACCGGAGCACTCTTCTTGCTGGCGATGTTCTTCACGCCGCTGACCAGCGTCGTGCCCACCGAGATCGCCGCCGCCGCGCTCGTGAGCGTCGGTGCGCTGATGATGGGCCAGATCCGCCACGTCGACCTCAGCGACCTATCGGTGTTCCTGACCGTGACGATCATGCCCCTGACCTACTCGATCGCCAACGGCATCGGCGCGGGCTTCGTCAGCTGGGTCGTCATCCAGGCGCTCTCCGGTCGCGCGCGCCGCGTGAGCCCCCTGCTGTGGATCGTCGCCGCCGGCTTCGTCGTGTTCTTCGCCCGCGGCCCCGTGGAGTCGCTGCTCAGCTGACCCGCGCCCCTGAGTTTGCGCCGCCAGATCACGCGACCTGGCCGAACGCACACGGCGTGGTCGCCCACATCGCGTGCGCTCGCCCCGATCGCGTGCACTCGCCGCGCCGCCGTGCCGCAACTCCGCCGCGCCGCGCCGCACCGCAACACCACCGCACCGCACCGCACCGCACCGCACCGACCCTGGACACGGAAAAGGGCCCGGATGCCATTGGCATCCGGGCCCTCGAACGAGAGCGCTTAGAGGCTCTCGATGATCTCGCGCATCAGGGCGGCGGTCTCGGACGGCGTCTTGCCGACCTTGACGCCGGCGGCCTCGAGGGCCTCCTTCTTCGCCTGAGCGGTGCCCGCCGAGCCGGAGACGATGGCGCCGGCGTGGCCCATGGTCTTGCCCTCGGGGGCGGTGAAGCCCGCGACGTACCCGACGACCGGCTTGGTGACGTTGGCCTTGATGAAGTCGGCCGCACGCTCCTCGGCGTCGCCGCCGATCTCACCGATCATGACGATCGCCTTGGTCTCGGGGTCGGCCTCGAACGCGGCGAGCGCGTCGATGTGCGTCGTGCCGATGATGGGGTCGCCGCCGATGCCGATGGCGGTCGAGAAGCCCAGATCGCGCAGCTCGAACATCATCTGGTAGGTCAGGGTGCCCGACTTCGACACGAGGCCGATCGGACCCTTGCCCGTGATGTTGGCCGGCGTGATGCCCACGAGCGCCTCGCCCGGCGTGATGATGCCGGGGCAGTTCGGGCCGATGATGCGGGTCTTCTCGCCCTTCGACTTCGCGTACGCCCACGCCTCGGCGCTGTCGCCGACGGGCACGCCCTCGGTGATCACGACGAGCAGCGGGATCTCGGCGTCGATGGCCTCGACCATCGCGTCCTTCGTGAAAGCGGGGGGCACGAACGCGATCGACACGTCGGCGCCGGTCTCGCGCATAGCCTCTTCGACCGAGGCGTAGACGGGGAGCTCGACGTCGTTGCCGGCGGCATCCTTGTGCGAGACGGTGGTGCCGGCCTTACGGGCGTTCACGCCACCGACGACCTGGGTGCCGGCCTTGAGCATGAGCGCGGTGTGCTTGGTGCCTTCGCCGCCGGTGATGCCCTGGACGATGACCTTGGAGTCCTTGTTGAGGTAGATCGACATAGTCCTAGTTCCTTGTTCCGATGTCGCGGCTCAGGCGTTGGCCAGTTCGGCGGCCTTGTCGGCGCCCTCGTCCATACCGGCGGCGAGGGTCACGAGGGGGTGGTTGGCGGCGGCGAGGATCTCGCGGCCCTCTTCGACCTGGTTGCCGTCGAGACGGACCACGAGCGGCTTGGTCGCCGCGTCGCCGAGGATCTCGAGGGCCTTGACGATGCCCTCGGCCACGGCGACGCACGAGGTGATGCCGCCGAAGACGTTGACGAACACGCTCTTGACCTGCTCGTCACCGAGGATGACGTCGAGACCGGCGGCCATGACGGTCGCCGAGGCGCCGCCACCGATGTCGAGGAAGTTCGCGGGCTTGACCCCACCGTGGTTCTCACCGGCGTAGGCGACGACGTCGAGGGTCGACATGACCAGGCCCGCGCCGTTGCCGATGATGCCGACCTGACCGTCGAGCTTGACGTAGTTCAGGTCGTGCTGCTTGGCCTTGGCCTCGAGGGGGTCGGCGGCATCCTTGTCTTCGAGCTCTTCGTGCTCGGGGTGGCGGAAGCCGGCGTTCTCGTCGAGCGAGACCTTGCCGTCGAGGGCGATGATGTCGCCGTCCTCTGACTGGATGAGGGGGTTCACCTCGACGAGGGTGGCGTCCTCGCCCTTGTAGACGTTGAAGAGCTTGACGAAGACGTCGGCGACCTTGGGCGCCAGCTCGTCGTCGAACTTCGCGGCCTTGGCGATCTCGAGGGCCTTCTCGGGGGTGATCCCCTCGAGCGGGTCGACCTCGATGCGGGCGAGAGCGTCGGGACGCTCGACCGCCAGCTCTTCGATCTCCATGCCGCCCTCGACGCTGGACAGCGAGAGGTAGGAGCGGTTGGCGCGGTCCAGCAGCACCGAGAAGTAGAACTCCTTGGCGATCTTGGCGCCCGCGGCGACCATGACGCGCTTGACGACGTGGCCCTTGATGTCGAGGCCGAGGATGGCCTGCGCCGCCTCGAAGGCCTCGTCGGGGTTCTTGGCGACCTTCACGCCGCCGGCCTTGCCGCGGCCTCCGGTCTTGACCTGAGCCTTGACGACGACGACACCGCCGAGCTTCTCCGCGGCCGCCTTCGCCTCCTCAGGGGTGTCGGCGATGATGCCGGCGAGCACCGGCACCTCGTACTTCTCGAACAGATCACGTGCCTGGTACTCGTACAGATCCACGGACAATCCTTCGCTGGGCGATCGGTGGTGGGAGGAGACGAATCTCTCGATATCAAGAGATCTCGCCAGTGGTCCACCCTACTAGACCGGGCTGAACCGCCCGGACGCCGGCCCCTTCGAAGGGAGAGGTGTGCGGATGCCACTCCCCCGCGGTACACGGCGGTCGGCGCCGCGACGCGCCCTCGCTACGGTGAGACCGTGCCCTCCGCCGTGACCCTCATCCGCTCCTCCGCTCTGTCCGATGCCGCCGAGTACGCCTACGCCGCCACCGCCCCGTCGGACGCGCGGCTGATCTTCCTGGCCGGTTCATGCCCGCTGAACCCCGACGGCTCCACCGCCGCGATCGGCGACTACGCGGCGCAGGCCGCGGCCTGCGTCGAGAACATGACGATTGCGCTCCGCGCGGCGGGTGCCGAGATCACCGACGTGATCAGCACGCGAGTGCTCGTGGCATCCACCCGACAGGCCGATCTCGTCACCGCGTGGGAGGTCGTCCGCGACGCGTTCGGAGACCACGACGTCCCGAGCACGCTGCTCGGTGTCACCGTCCTCGGCTACGACGACCAGCTCGTCGAGATCGAGGCTGTCGCGGCGGTCGTGGGCCGGTAGCGATCGCGCCTCAGCCGAGGACCGCGACCATCTGCACGCGACGGCCGTAGGCGTTCAGCCCGAGTCGCTCCTCCGCGTCGATCAGCGAACGGTGGAACGCCGTCGAGGGTTGCTCTTCGCGGAATCCGGCCGTGGCGTAGAAAGGAGCGTTCCACGGCACGTCGGCGTAGGTGCGCAGGGTCATGCGCCGGTGGCCTCGCGTGCTCGCCTCGCGCTTCGCCGCTTCCAGGAGCGCACGCCCCCATCCCTGCCGCGCGTGCGTCGGCGCGACCGATAGCTGCTCCAGGTGGCAGATGCCCTCGGTCTCGGTCACGTGCACGAACCCGGCGAGCTCGGCATCGTCCGCCTCCGCCACGAGCAGGAACCCGGGCGCGGCGAAGCGCTCCTCGGCGGGTTCGGCCGGCGGCCACTCCTGTGGCTCCAGCAACGCGACGAGCAGGGCGTCGGCGGCGATCTCGACCCGCTCGACCGCCTGGGCGTCCGTCAGCTCGGCCGGGCGGATGAGAGGCATGCGGCGGATCATATCCACCCCCGCTCGCGGGCGTGGATCGTGGCCTGCTGGCGGCTCGCGAGGCCGAGCTTGCCGAGCACCGACGAGACGTGGTTGCGCACGGTCCCGGCCGACAGGTGCAGGGATGCCGCGATCGCGGCGACCGTCTCACCTCGCGCTCCCGCGCGCAGCACGTCGAGCTCCCGGTCGGTGAGGGGGCTCCGCTCGTCGCTCAGGGCGTCGGCGGCGATCTCGGGGTCGACGTAGCGCCGCCCGGCGGCGACCTCGCGGATCACCGCGGCCACGTCATCCGCCGGTCGCGACTTCGGCAGGAAGCCGTCCACGCCTGCCCCGAGAGCCCGCCGCAGCACGCCGGGGCGGGCGTGCCGAGTGACGATGACGCACCGCGCGGGCACGCGCCGACGGATCTGCGCGGCGGTGTCGACGCCGTCGAGCCCCGGCATCTCCAGGTCGAGCAGGCAGACGTCGGGCCGCAACCTCTCGGCCTCGGCGAGCGCGGTCTCGCCGTCGCGGCATTCGGCGACCACCTCGAGGTCGGGCTCCAGGCGCAACAGCGCGGCGAGCGCCGTGCGGATCATGTCCTCGTCGTCGGCGATCAGCACCCGGATCACGCGGGCACCCCCTCGGGCACGCGCACCGTGATGCGGAACAGCTCGCCGACCCGGCCGGCGTCCATCGATCCCCCGACCGCGCCGACGCGCTCGGTGATCCCGGCCAGGCCGGCACCGTCACCGACCGGAGAGCTCGCGGCGCCCGCGTCGTTCTCGACGACGAGCACCCAGTCGCCCCGGTGACGCGAGAGCGAGAGGGATGCCAGGTCTCCCCCGCCGTGCTTGAGGACGTTCGTCGTGGCCTCGCGCACGACCGGTCCGAGCACGTCGGCGGGAGCGCGGTGCGCCTCGGCGTCGACGAGCAGCTCGACGGTGAGACCGGCTGCCCGCAGCAGGTCGGCGGCGTTGGCGAGCTCGTCGGGGAGCGGCACACCGCGGAAGCGGCTCGCGAGGTCGCGCGTGCCACGGCGGGCTTCGTCGACACTCGCGCGCGCCGCCCGCACCTGCTCCACCGCGGCGTCGGGGTCGCGCCCCATCATCTTCTCGGCGAGCTCGAGCTGCAGCGCGATGACCTGCAGGTGGTGGCCCTGTAGGTCGTGCAGGTCGCTCGCAAAGCGAAGCCGCTCCTGCGCGGCGGCGAGCTTTCCCTCGGCGCGACGCGCCCGGTCCAGCTCCCGAACGATGTCCCACCACCACAGCGACGTCGCCGCCAGCGGGGGCAGCATCGCGACGAACAGCACGAGCCCGAACACCGACGAGCCGGAGGCCTCGGGCGCGAGGCGCGTGGCATCCACGAACCAGACCGCGAGGATCCCGATCACCAGCAGGACCACCAGACGCAGACGGATGCCACTGCGCCACCGCACCAGGCACAGGACATAGGCCGCGAGGCACGTGCCGAGGATCAGTGAACCCACGCTCAGAGCCATCAGGGCCCCACTGGCCGCACCGGCCAGAAGAAGGGGCCACGACCGGCGAACCGGGGCCTCGTCGCCGTCGACCGGTTCATGCCGATAGCGCACGAGAAGGGCCACGGCGGCAGCGAGAGAGCCCGCCGAGCCGACGAAGAACAGCGTGATCGCGAGCGGCTCGGGCAGCAGGGTCGGGCGCAGCAGGATCGGCACCGACCAGACCGCGATTCCGAGCACATGAAACGCCAGGATCGACCCGGCCGTGTACCACCAGGTCGCGCTCACATCGCGGGCGTAGGACGTCACGGCGGCGGGGGTGCTCACCCCGGCCACTGTACGACCGTGACATCTGTCATGGGTCGGGCGTCGCTTCCTCCGGGATGCCGATGACATGGCGACACTGCCGCGAGCGGTGCGCCGTCGATGGGATGGAATGACCGCGGAACCCGCCGCGACCGATCCCCCGGAGCAGCCATGTCCAACCCCCTGTCCGACCTCATCCTCGGCTTCCAGGGCCTCGTCGCCGACGTGCCCGGCCTCGTGCAGCCGCTCATCGTGGCACTCGCCGGTGCGGTGCCGTTCATCGAGGGAGAGGGAGCTGCCGCGATCGGCATCATCGGTGGCATCCACCCCGTCGTCGCCGCGATCGCCGGGGCGGTCGGCAACCTGCTGTGTGTCACGATCGTCGTGCTCGCCACCGCGCGGGTGCGCACCGCCGTCACCACGCGCCGCGGCGGCCCGGCCGAGCCGCTCTCGCCGCGACGGCAGAAGTTCGAGCGGGCGTACCACCGCTACGGCACCGCGGGTGTGAGCCTTCTCGGCCCCTTGCTGCTGCCGACGCAGTTCACCGCCGCGGCCCTCACCTCTACCGGCGTTCCCCCGGTGCGGGTGATCGCGTGGCAGGCCGCGGCGATCGCCCTGTGGACGACGGCGGTGACACTCATCATCACGGGCGTCATCCGCTTCGCGGCGTGAGTCGCCTCAGTCGCCGGCCGTGTCGATCTCGATCGACTCGTGGTGGCGAAGAACGAGGGGCCCGGTGAGGTAGGCCTCCTCATCGGGGAACGTCACCGCGTCGGTGCGCCAGCCCTCCCCCGCGTACGCGACGGGCGCCGCTTCGTCGGCCCACTCACTGACGTATTGCACGCGGCGCGGATCGTCGAGGTCGACGAGCACCGCGTGGCGGAGCAGTCCCTCGTACCGGTTGGGGAACGACGAGACGAGATCGCGCAGGCGAGCGAGGAACTCCTCTTCGAGCCCGTCGCGCACGTACGCCTCGGAAACGCGGACGATCACGCTCACCCCCAGAACCCGCGGTGCGGCTCGGCGGCCTCGTCTTCGAGGTGCGGACCCGACACGACCACCCGCTGACTCCCGCGGGCGAACACCTCGCGCGACGGCAGGTCGAGTTCGCGGCCATCCTCGCCCGATTCCGCGAGGGCGATGAGCCCGGTGCCCGACAGGGCGTAGACCATGCGTCCGATCCCCGCCCAGAACATCGCGCCCGCGCACATCGCACAGGGCTCGCACGACGTATAGAGAGTGGATGCCATCAACTCGGTGGCATCCAGTTCGCGCCCGGCGAGGCGCACGAGGTTCGTCTCCGCGTGGCAGGTGACATCGCGATCGGTGAGGACAGTGTTCTCGGCCTCGAGGATCCGCCCGTCGTCGGTGACGAGGATCGCGCCGAAAGGGTGGTTTCCTCGCTCGCGCGCGCTGACCGAGAGCGCGATCGCGCGGCGCAGGTGGGCGAGTTCGGTCGCGTCGAGGTCGTCTGTCATGTGTCGATGATCGCAGGGCGCCCGGCGTGGCACCGCTCCGAACGGGGTCGCCGGGCCGCTGTCTACGCGCGTTTGGTGACGGGTTGACGTAGAAGGGTGCGGAGCTTGTCGGGGGCGACTTTGCGGACGTCGTTGAAGTAGATCTCGTGGTGCTTCCCGCTCAGGCTGAGCCACTGACCGGGGATGAACTCATCGTGCATCTTTTCCAGCACGTCTGCTTCATCGTCAAAGGAACCGATGTGCAGCGTCTGCACGCACACCCCCTCGGCGAGAGTCTCGATCCGAACGTCGTCCAGCCGATCAACCGATCCTTTGGCTTTGACGACGTCAACGGCTTCGTGGAACATCGTCTCGTCGATCCACTCGGGAACCATGAGCATCATGCTCCAGTCCCACTGCGATTTGTCTCTGGCCACGGTGAAGGCATCCATGTCCTCCGCCCACCACAGGCCTTCAAGCGGGGGCACCACGTAGTCGCGGCCGAGGTCGCGTTTGCTCGCGAACTTCAGCTTGTACGCCACGGGGTAAAGCGCCTGCAGAGCCTGCGTGTAGGCGGGTGAGGTGTTGGGGTCGCCGTGCCCGTCGATCATGAGGTACCGCATCTCGGGGATCTCAAGGACCCTGAACTCGCCGACCCTGGCCTGATAACTGTCGAAGGCCTTCGTGAAGTCGATCTTCTCCGTCATGTTGCACCTTCACTCTCCGCGCGCCACGATCGCACCCATGCCGTTCACCGCCGTGGCTCATGTCCGGTGCCGGCGGGCTGATCGGCAGCGCCCGCGACGACGGCGTCGAGGTCGCTGACCGCGTCCGCGACGTCCTCCGCGAACCGCAGCGCGATGTCGGAGTGCGTCGCCGTCGACAGCTCCCGGAGGATCGACCCCTCGGGCAGTGCCGTCGCGTACATGTGGCGCAGGGCGTCGAGCTGCAGGCGGAGGTCGCCGACGCTCCGGAACTGCGCCTGCAGCGGGTCGATCGCCCCGGCCTGGAGCACGACCGTCGGGGCAGCGAAGGGGCCGGTGCCGAGCTCGTCGAGGATCTCGGTGAAGTTAGCCCCCTCTCGCGGTCCCGTCCGGAGGGCGTCGGAGCGGTGACGTTCGCGAACGTGGTGACGGATCTCGGGCGGAAGATCGGCGGTGACCGCGTCTCTCCACCGACGAGCGGCGGCACGGTGCTCGTCGGTGACGACGACGGTCGACGAGGCGTTGACGGCGATCCGAAGCCGATCGGGCATCGCCTCGTTCCACGCACCGTGCACAGGGTCGAGCAGAACCATGCCGGCGACGCGACCGGGGTACAGCTGAGCGAAACGCTGCGCGTACGCACCGCCGAGGGAGTGACCGACCAGGACGACGGCACCCTCCACCCTCAGCGCACGGAGGAGACCCTCGAGTTCTTCGGCGACGGCGGCCGCGGTTCGCGGAAGGGCGACGGAGGAACTCCACCCCGTACCGCCCCGGTCGTAGATGACGCCGGCTCGCGATGGCGCGATGCGGTCGTAGGCGCGCCACAGATCGAGGCCGACATCGCCCGAGCCGGGGAGGAAGACCACGCAGGGGCCGGGGCCCTCCCGCATGTCCACCCACAGACGGCGCCCGTCCACCTCGACGAACCGGCCGAGCGGCGGCGGTGCCGCGGTATCGATGGGCGTTTCGGGGTCCACACTTTCACCGTAGTGAACGTGCACCGGCGGGTCCTGCGATCTTCAGGGGGAGGAGGTGCCTCTTGCGTCGCGGTCGTCACCTGCCCCGCGGCCGACTGCCATACTCGGCACCCGAGATACACGCACGATGCATCGTTCGACAATTACGGAGGGGGCGAGCCGAGTGGAAATCGAACCCGGCATCTATGAGCACTTCAAGGGCCAGCGTTATGAGGTGTTCGGGACTGCGCGGCACTCGGAAACCGAGGAAGTCTTCGTGTCGTACCGGAAGCTCTACGACGACTACTCGTACTGGGTGCGGCCGGTGGAGATGTTCTTGGGGAACGTTGAGCGGGACGGGTACGAGGGGCCGCGTTTCCGACGTGTCGCGTAGCGCCTGGTTTCAGGTCACGCCGCGCCAAACCTCCGTCCGCATGTCACACCGACGCAGTCAGAACGGCCGCTAACCCCTCCCGTAGGTCGTGAACGAAGGCCTCCGGCACCTCCAGCGCCGGGAAGTGGCCGCCACACTCGGGCGCTCGCCACCGCACGATCTGGAGGAAGCGTTCCTCCGCCCAAGGCCTCGGGTGCTTCTCGATGTCGTGCGGGTAGGTCGTGAGGGCCGCGGGCACCGTCACGCGCAGGTCGGGGTCGAGGGATTGGTGGCTCTCGAAGTAGATGCGCGCCGCCGACGCGCCGGTCGCGGTGAGCCAGTACAGGGTCACGTTGTCGAGAATGCGGTCGCGCGAGATCGTTTCGAACGGCGTGTCGGCGGTGTCACTCCACTCGAAGAACTTCTCCAGAATCCAGGCGAGCAGCCCGACCGGGGAGTCGACGAGGGCATACCCGATCGTCTGCGGCGCGCTCGCCATGACCTTCGCGTAGGCCAGGCGGTCAGCGACGAAAGCGCGCGTGTGCTCGACCCATTGCCGTTCGGTGGCGTCGAGCACTTCGAGGCTGAGCCCGGGCGGCGCCTGCGGCGTCGTCGCGTGAATGCCGATGACATTATCCGGAAAGAGACCCGCGAGGGCGATCGTGGTCGGTCCGCCCCCGGC
>NZ_CAKKMM010000037.1:0-19722 GCF_918698205.1 Microbacterium sp. Bi128
ACGGGGATCGTCGGGTTGCTCGGAGTGCTGGCGCTGGGGGCGCAGCGGCGGGGGCTGCGGGCACTCGAGCTCGACGACGCAACCGCGACCGCTCTCGGTTTTCGTGTCGAACGCGTGCGGATCGGCGTGCTCGCCACCGCGGTGGTCCTCGCCGCCGTCGCCGTCTCGGCTGCCGGTCCGATCGGTTTCGTCGCGCTCGTCGCGCCGCAGTTGGCGCGCCGGATCGGAGGCGTGGGGCCGCTGTCGCTCTGGGCCGCGGCGGCTGTGGGCGCGGCGCTGGTCAGTGCGGCCGACCTCCTGGGGCAGTACGCCGTGCCCGGCGTCGACCTCCCCGTCGGAGTCGTGACCGGAATCGTCGGTGCCCCCTACCTCGTGTGGCTGTTGGCGCGGGGAACCCGTACTCGTCCCGGAGGACTGACATGAACGACAGACCCGTCGACCTGCGCGCGGAGGCTGTCTCACTCGCCTACGACGCGCGGCCCGTCGTCGAAGATCTCACGCTCGCGATCCCACCGGGACGCATCTCCGTCATCGTCGGGGCGAATGCGTGCGGCAAGTCGACTCTGCTGCGGGCACTGGCACGACTGATCGCCCCGTCCGCGGGCACGGTGTTGCTCGACGGCGCCGACATCAGATCCCGGCCCACCGCCGAGGTCGCCCGACGACTCGGTCTGTGACGATGAGATCATCGACGCGGCGATGTCGACGACGGGAGTGCTCGACCTCGCTGCTCGTTCGGTCGATTCCCTGTCGGGTGGTCAGAGGCAACGCGTGTGGATCGCGATGGCGCTCGCGCAGCAGACCGATGTCCTGTTGCTGGACGAGCCGACCACGTACCTCGACGTGAGCCACCAGATCGAGGTTCTCGATCTGTTGGCCGACCTCAATCGCGAGCAGGGCGTCACGATCGTCATGGTGTTGCACGAGCTCTCGCTCGCCTGCCGCTATGCCGACCACCTCATCGCGATGTGCAACGGCCGGATCGTGCGCGAAGGCACGCCGGAGCGGATTGTCGACGTCGACCTCGTGCGAGAGGTGTTCGGCATCGACTCCGTCATCGTGACCGACCCCGCCTCGGGGATGCCCCTGGTCTCACCGATCAGCCGGCATCGGCGGACGCCTGCCCCGGGCGACGGGACCCGGGTGTCCGATCGGGAATGACCCGCGGGGAGGCGCGATCGCCCGTGGGTCGCGCCCCGCGGCGTCGGCCCGTCCGCCGTCACACCGCCTGCGCGAAGCCGGCGTCTGCTTCCGCGATGTCCTTCGCGAGGTGCGAGAGGTGCGGGGGGATCTCGCGACCCTTCGACACCATCGACTGGGCCCAGAGGCGACCCGCGCGGTAGGACGAGCGCACCAGGGGCCCGGCGAGCACGCCGAGGAACCCGATGCGCTCGGCCTCCTTTTTGAACTCCACGAACTCGGCGGGCTTGACCCACCGCTGCACCGGCAGGTGGCGCGGTGTGGGACGCAGGTACTGCGTGATCGTGATGATGTCGGTGCCGGCGTCGTGCAGGTCCTGGAGCGCCTGCACGACCTCTTCGGGCTCCTCGCCCATCCCGAGGATGAGGTTCGACTTGGTGATGAGCCCGGCCTCGCGCGCGGCCGTCAGCACGCCGAGCGACCGCTCGTAGCGGAAGGCGGGGCGGATGCGCTTGAAGATGCGCGGCACGGTCTCGACGTTGTGGGCGAACACCTCGGGCCGCGAGGCGAAGACCTCCTCCAGCAGGGCCGGGTTCCCCGAGAAGTCGGTGGCGAGGATCTCCACGCCCGTGCCGGGGTTCTCGGCGTGGATGCGCCGCACGGTCTCGGCGTGCAACCACGCGCCCTCGTCGGGGAGGTCGTCGCGGGCGACGCCCGTGACGGTGGCGTAGCGCAGCTGCATGCGCGAGACGCTCTCGGCGACGCGGCGAGGCTCGTCGGTGTCGTAGTCCGCGGGCTTGCCGGTGTCGATCTGGCAGAAGTCGCAGCGCCGTGTGCACTGCGAGCCGCCGATGAGGAACGTCGCCTCGCGGTCCTCCCAGCACTCGAAGATGTTCGGGCAGCCCGCCTCCTGGCAGACCGTGTGCAGGTCCTCGGTCTTCACGAGGTTCTGCAGCGCGGTGTACTCGGGCCCGAGGCGCGCCTTGGTCTTGATCCACTCGGGCTTGCGTTCGATCGGGGTCTCGGCGTTCCGCACCTCGAGACGCAGGAGCTTCCTCCCGTTCGGGGCGGTGGATGCCGCACCCTGTGCGGTGCCGGTCCCGCAGGCGCTCATGCCGCCACCGCCGCGTACTCGGCCCGGAAGACATCCTCGACGGAGCCGACGATGTCGGCGGGGGAGACCTCGGCCCCGACGACTTCGCTGACCGTGGTGACGCCGGCATCCGTGATCCCGCACGGGATGATGCCGCGGAAGCCCGCGAGGGTGTTGTCGCAGTTGACGGCGAAGCCGTGCATGGTGACGCCTCTTTCTACGCGGACGCCGATCGCCGCGATCTTGTCGGTGCCGAGGGGGCGGCGCACCCACACGCCGCTGCGTCCCTCGACGCGGAAGCCGTCGACACCGTGGCGGGCGAGGACGGTGATGAGCAGTCCTTCGAGCCGGCGCACGTGCGCCACGACGTCGAGGGGTTCGGGGAGCCGGACGATGGGATAGCCCACGAGCTGGCCCGGGCCGTGCCACGTGATCTTGCCGCCGCGGTCCACGTCGATCACGGGCGTGCCGTCGGCGGGGCGCTCGTGCGCCTCGGTGCGCTTACCGGCCGTGTACACGGCCTCGTGCTCGAGCAGGAGAAGAGTGTCGGGACGGATGCCGGCCACGACGTCGGCGTGCACCGCCCGCTGCCGGGCCCAGCCGTCGAGGTACGGCACGTAGTCCGGGGCGAGCCCCACGTGGTCGATGTCGAGCATCTGTGCTCCCGCCGTTGTTGGATTGCGTCCAAGAATACACACGAGTCGCGCGTCCTAGGCTGTTCGCATGGCCTCCGAATCCCGCAGCGGTCGTCCGCGCGCCTCATCGCGGGAAGTGCTGTCGGAGGCGGCCTGCGAGCTGTTCCTCGAGCAGGGGTACGACTCGACGTCCGTCTCGGACATCACGCAGCGGGCGGGCGTCAGCCGCTCGAGCTTCTTCAACTACTTCTCGGCGAAGAGCGACGTGCTGTGGTCGGGGTTCGACGGGCGCGTCGACGAGGCCATCGCGGCACTGACAGAGTCCGACGCGTCGCCGACGGAGGCGCTCGTCTCGATCGGTCGGGACTTCGCTCCCGACGCCCTCGCGCTGGCGATCGCGAACGCCGACGTCATGGGTCTCGCCGCCGAACTCGACCGCGACCGCGCCCAGCGCCAGTTCCGGCTGCAGCGCGAGGTCGCGGCCCGGCTGGTCAGCGAGGGTGAAGAGCGGTTGCGGGCGCAGGTGCGCGGGGGTGCGGTGGCCGCCGCGGTGCTCGCGGCGGTGTGGGCCTGGGCCGAGCACACCGCCGGCGGTCCGGCCCTGGCAGACCTCCTCGCCACGGCCCTCGCGGACGCGCGCGCCTGACTCGGGCGGCGAACGGCGCCACCGCCGGTAGAATCGGATGATCATGGCGACTTTCGGCACTCTCTCCGACCGGCTCACAGAGACCTTCCGCAATCTGCGCAAGAAGGGGCAGCTGACCCCCGCCGACGTCGACGGGACGGTTCGCGAGATCCGTCGCGCACTGCTCGACGCCGACGTCGCGCTGCCCGTCGTGAAGGAGTTCACCGCGGCGGTGCGCGAACGCGCCCTCGGCGACGAGGTCAACCGCGCCCTGAACCCGGCGCAGCAGGTCGTGCAGATCGTCAACGACGAGCTCGTGGGCATCCTGGGCGGTCAGCAGCGCCGCCTGCAGTTCGCCAAGAACCCGCCGACGGTGATCATGCTCGCGGGCCTCCAGGGGTCGGGTAAGACGACGTTCGCGGGCAAGCTCGCCAAGATGCTCGAGAAGGATGGCCACACGCCGCTCCTCGTGGCGTGCGACCTCCAGCGCCCCAACGCCGTCAACCAGCTGCAGGTCGTCGCCGAGCGCGCGGGTGCCGCGATCTACGCGCCCGAGCCGGGCAACGGCGTCGGAGACCCCGTGAAGGTCGCGCGCGACGGCGTCGCCTACGCCGAGCGTCAGCAGCACGACATCGTCATCATCGACACGGCCGGTCGTCTCGGTGTCGACGCCGAGCTGATGAAGCAGGCCTCCGACATCCGCACGGCGACCCAGCCCGACGAAGTGCTCTTCGTCATCGACGCGATGATCGGTCAGGATGCCGTGAACACGGCGAAGGCCTTCCAGGACGGTGTCGACTTCACCGGCGTCGTGCTGTCCAAGCTCGACGGCGACGCGCGCGGTGGTGCCGCCCTGTCGGTGGCCTCGGTCACCGGTCGCCCGATCATCTTCGCGTCGACCGGTGAAGGGCTCGACGATGTCGAACCCTTCTACCCCGACCGCATGGCATCCCGCATCCTCGACCTCGGTGACATCCTCACCCTGATCGAGCAGGCGCAGCAGGCCTTCGACGAGGCCGAGGCGATGAAGGTCGCCGAGAAGCTCGCGACCGAGACCTTCACGCTCGAGGACTTCCTCGAGCAGATGCAGCAGATGAAGAAGATGGGCTCCATGAAGAAGATGCTCGGGATGCTCCCGGGTATGGGCTCCATGAAGCAACAGCTCGAGGACTTCGACGAGCGCGAGATCGACCGCACCGAGGCGATCATCCGCTCGATGACGCTCGTCGAGCGACGCAACCCGAAGATCCTCAACGGCTCGCGTCGTCTGCGCATCGCCCGCGGCTCGGGAATGACCGTGACCGATGTGAATCAGCTCGTGCAGCGCTTCGACCAGGCCGCCAAGATGATGAAGACCGTCGCGCGCGGCGGTGTGCCCAACATCCCGGGTATGGGTCCCGTCGGCGGAAAGCCCGGCGCGTCGTCCAAGCGCGGCAAGCAGCAGAAGGCGAAGGGGTCGCGGTCGGGCAACCCCGCCAAGCGCGCCGCCGAGAACGCCGGCATCGCTGCAGCCGCTCCGGCGACCGGTTCGGGCTTCGGCCTGGGTGGGCAGAAGGCGCCGAGCGAGGCCGACCTCGCCGAGCTGCAGAAGATGCTCGGCCGCGGCTGAGCCGCGGGATCAGGGGAGGACGCCGGCGCTCTGCAGCGCTGACACCACGGTCTGCTCGATGGCCCGCTGACCGCGGGCGGTGGGGTGAACGTCATCGTCCTGCATCCAGTCGGGGTGACCGACCAGGGGCTGGCCGACGTCGATGAAGGTCCCCCCGACGGTGTCGATCGCCTCGTGCAGGGCATCGGAGGTCGTGGCGGTGTCGTCCGGAACGTCCGGGTCGTCGTTCCAGATGGTGCTCAACCCGACGATCCGCGCGTCCGGCGCCGCCTCGTGCAGCTGGGCGACCGTATCGTCCGTGTCCGTGCGGATCTCGTCGGGGTCCTGCCAGAAGTCGTTGCTCGAGGACTGCACGATGATGAGCTGGGGCTGCAGCGCAGCGATCGCGGGGGAGAAGCCGGAGTAGGCGGTGCCGCATTCGCCGTCGACGACGAATCCCATCCCGCCGCACGCGAGGTTGGTCAGGGTGACGCCCTCGCGCGCGGCGAGGAGTTCGGGCCAGGCCTCGCCCCACGGCAGGCCGGAACCGGACATCAGCGAGTCGCCGAGCGTGACCATTCGGACGGGAGGCGTCGACGCCGTGACCGGGTGCGCTGCCGCGGGAGTGGGGGCGGCAAAGGTCAGCGCGGGCACCGGTTCGCCGGCGGCGGGGGCGCACCCGCTGAGGGTGGCGATCCCGCCGGCCGCGAGAGCGGCGAGCAGTGTCATCGCGACAGAGGGCCGACGGATCATGGCGCGATCCTACGGCCGCGAAGCTATGAGTCCGCGCGGAGTCCGGGGGCTCAGACGCGCAGCGAGGCGAGGTGTTCGCGGAGCGTCGGTCCGCCCCGGAACTCCCGGATCAGATGCTGCACCACGGCCCGCAGATCGCCGTCGGCGGCGTCGGCGACCGCGATCTGGCGCGCCGAGCTGCCGCCCGTGGAGAGGATCGTCTCGAGTCCCGCGAATTCCCGCGCGCACTTCAGCTCGGTGGCGACGTCGGCGAGCTGCTCCATCGTGGTGAGCAGGTGGTCGCGCACGGGGAGCTGAGTGCCCTCCCGGTCGACGATCACGCGGGCGTCCAGCCCGTATCGGGCGGCGCGCCACTTGTTCTCGCGGGCGTACCAGGGCGGGATGCCGGGGAGCTCGCCGCCGGCGTCGAGGATGCGCGAGAAGTGCTCGACGAGCGACTGCGCGAGCGCTGCGACGGCGGCGAGCTCGGGCAGCGTCGACATGCCGTCGCACGCGCGGATCTCGACGGTGCCCCAGTGCGGTGCCGGACGGATGTCCCAGCGCACCTCGCTGGCATCCGCCATCACCCCGGTGCGCACCATGTCGTCGAGGTACGCCTCGAAGTCGCCCCACTCGCGCAGTTGCCACGGCAGGCCCGCGGTGGGCAGCTGCTGGAACACGAGGGCGCGGTTCGAGGCATAGCCCGTGCGCTCGCCCGCCCAGAACGGACTGGATGCCGACAGCGCCTGCAGGTGAGGGAGGTAGACGGTCAGCGCGTTGATGATCGGCATGACCTTGTCGACGTCGTCGACGCCGATGTGCACGTGGACACCCCAGATCATCATGTTCCGCCCCCACCACTGGGTGCGCTCGATGAGCGTGTGGTAGCGCGTCTTGTCGGTGACCTCCTGGTCGAACCACTGCGCGAAGGGGTGGCTGCCGGCGCACAGCAACTCGATGCCGCGCGACTCGGTCTGCGTGCGCAGGGCGGCGATGGCATCCGCGATGTCGTCGACGGCCGCGGCGACGGTCTGACCCACACCGCTGGTGACCTCGACCGTGTTTGTCAACAACTCGCCGGTGACGGTGAAGCGTTCCAGTGCGGTGGCCTCTTCGACGAGGTCGAGGATCTCCGGTGCGCGAGGGACGAGATCGCCTGTTTCACGGTCGGCGAGCATGAGCTCCCACTCCAGTCCGACCGAGGAACGCGCGGACGGTGCGAAGGGGAGCCTCATGCGGTCAGTCTGACACGGCGCCACGCGAGTCAGCGGGTTCGCTACCCGCCGTGTCATCTGGCAGAATAGAGGGTCGGACCCACCACTCGACCCTCTATCCAGTGTCGGTCCGCCTTTTTGAGCTTCCGCCGGGTGTGCACCCCACGCTCCAGGCGTTCGGTTCGTTCGCTTTCCACCATCCAGGAGTTTTCGTGGCTGTCAAGATCCGTCTCAAGCGTCTCGGCAAGATCCGTGCGCCGTACTACCGCATCGTCGTCGCCGACTCGCGCACCAAGCGCGACGGTCGTGTGATCGAGGAGATCGGCAAGTACCACCCGACCGAGGAGCCGTCGTTCATCGAGGTCGACTCGGAGCGCGCCCAGTACTGGCTCGGTGTCGGCGCTCAGCCGACCGAGCAGGTGCGCGCCATCCTCAAGCTCACGGGCGACTGGGGCACCTTCAAGGGCGACAAGGACGCGAAGTCCACCGTCAAGGTCCGCGAGCCCAAGGCCGCCTTCGAGGTCGACGCCTCCAAGAAGTCGGTCGTCAAGCCCAAGGCCGAGAAGAAGGCCGACGCGGCTCCTGCCGACGAGGCGCCCGCCGCCGAGACCTCGGCAGAGTAAGTCCCGTGCTGTCCGCCGCGCTCGAACACGTCGTCAAGGGGATCGTCGATCACCCCGATGCCGTGACCATCCGTTCCTCCACCTCGCCCCGCGGCGAGGTGCTGGAGGTTCGCGTGCACCCCGATGACCGGGGTCGCGTGATCGGGCGCGGCGGTCGCACCGCCAAGGCGCTGCGCACGCTCATCACGGCCCTCGCCGACGGGCAGCGCGTCCGCGTCGACGTCGCCGACGACTGATGTCGGCCGGCGAAACCGCGGGCGCAGAGCCCGCCAAGACCCAGCTCCGTGTGGGTCGCCTGGTCAAGGCCCACGGCCTCAAGGGCGCGTTCAAGCTCGAGCTGTACACCGATGACCCCGAGGGGCGCTTCGTCCCCGGGAACACGTTCACCCTTCAGGTCCCCGAGTCCTCGCCGTGGCACGGCCGCGAGCTGAAGGTGCGGGAGTTCCGCTGGATGAACTCCCACCCCGTGGCTTTCTTCGAGGGCGTCGACGACCGCAACGCCGCCGAAGAGCTGGTGAAGGCGATCCTCTGGATCGACCAGGACTCCCAGGCCGCTCCCGCCGAAGACGACGCATGGTACGACCACCAGCTCGTCGGTCTCGACGTGGTGCGTGACGGAGCCGTCATCGGCCGGGTCGCGCGCGTCGATCACTTCCCCGCGCAGGATCTCCTGATCGTGCGTCCCACGGGCCGTGGCGAGGATGCCGACGTCCTCGTGCCGTTCGTGAGTGCGATCGTCCCCGAGGTCGACATCGAGGCAGGACGCGTGGTCGTCACCCCGCCGGCCGGTCTCTTCGAAGAGCTCCCGGGCGAGGACGACGCGCCCCGCGACGACACCGCCGATGCGGATGACGCGGCGGAGGCAGGCGACGCCGACTCCCACGGGGACTGACGTGCGCATCGACGTCGTCTCGATCTTCCCGACGATCTTCGACGCCCTCGAGGTGTCGCTCCTGGGCAAGGCCCGTCAGACCGGTTTGCTCGACGTGCGCGTCCACGACCTGCGGGACTACACGCACGACCGTCATCGCACCGTCGATGACACCCCGTACGGGGGTGGAGCGGGCATGGTGATGAAGCCCGAGCCGTGGGGTCTCGCACTCGACGACATCGCCCAGGATGCCGCGGAGCCCCCGGTGATCGTCTTCCCGTCGCCCGCGGGTGAGCGCTTCACGCAGAAGATCGCGCGCGAGCTCTCGCACGAGGACCACCTGGTGTTCGGGTGCGGACGCTACGAGGGCATCGACGAGCGCGTCTTCGACTACGCGGCCGGTCTCGGTCGTGTCCGCCTGCTGAGTCTCGGCGACTACGTGCTCAACGGGGGAGAAGTCGCGGTGATGGCGATGGTCGAGGCGATCGGTCGCTTGATCCCCGGCGTCGTTGGAAACCCCGAGAGCCTCGTCGAAGAATCGCACGAGGACGGTCTGCTGGAGTACCCCTCGTTCACCAAGCCCGCGTCCTGGCGCGGCCATGACGTCCCGCCGGTGCTGCTGAGCGGCAATCACGGAGCGGTGGCGACGTGGCGGCACGAGCAGCAGATCGAGCGCACCCGCGAGCGTCGACCCGACCTGCTGCCCGACTGACGAGGCCCGCGGGGGTGTGGCATCCGCATCCTTCGCCGGATGCCACGACCGCGATGATCAGTCGACGCCGAGGAACGACCGGTCGGTGAGCACGATCGGCCCGTCGGTCGTGATGGCGACGGTGTGCTCCGAGTGGGCGCCGCGCGAGCCGTCGGCGCTGCGCAGGGTCCAGCCGTCGGGGTCGGTGATGAGCTGGTCGGTCGTCTGCAGGAACCACGGCTCGAGCGCGAGGACGAGTCCGTCACGCAGCGGGTATCCGCGCCCGGCCTTGCCGTCGTTGGCGACGTGCGGGTCGCCGTGCATCGTCCGCCCGACGCCGTGTCCGCCGAAATCGGTGTTGATCGAGTAGCCGTCGCCGTGCGCGATCGCCGCGACGGCCGCGGAGATGTCACCGATCTTGTGGCCGACGGTGGCGGCGTCGATCGCCGCGGCGAGGGCGCGCTGCGTCGTGTCGATGAGGGCGAGGTCCTCGTCGCGGGGCGTGCCGACGACGAAGGACACTGCGGAGTCGGAGACCCAGCCGTCGACCGAGGCGGCGAAGTCGAGCGAGACGAGGTCGCCGTCGCGCAGCG
Organism: Microbacterium sp. Bi128; assembly: GCF_918698205.1. NCBI lineage: Bacteria > Bacillati > Actinomycetota > Actinomycetes > Micrococcales > Microbacteriaceae > Microbacterium > Microbacterium sp. Bi128. The sequence continues at coordinate 9,806 of NZ_CAKKMM010000037.1, forward strand.
CGTAGTCGAAGGGGAGCCCGTGCAGCACGGCGTCGTTGATCGAGGTGCACAGCACCTTGCCGAAGGGGCTCGCGCCGAACGACGGGTGGTAGTCGATGTAGCAGGACTCCGCGCCCGCCGAGCGGATCATGTCGTGCGCGCGACGGTCGAGGTGCAGGAGGTTGGTTCCCACCTTCGTCTCGTCGCGCAGCGTCGCCAGCACTTCGGCGACGAATCGGCCGGCCGGGCGCATGGCGTCGATCTCGGCCGGTGTGCGCAGTTCGATCATCGGTGGTTCCCTTCGTCAGCCTCCCATTCTCCCCGAAGATCGCGACCGATGTGGAGACGTGTACGGCGTGTGGACGGCGGCATCCGGTCTCATAGTCGCCGCACAGCGTCGCCGCGTACTCTTCGGTCATGATGCTGCGTCGACTCTTCCTGAGCTGGCTGTTCCCCGCCGCGTTCGTCCTGCCCCTGTGGCTCTTCATCGGGTGGATCGTCTTCAGCGGCGGGAGCGGTTGGGCCCTCCTGTGGCTCCTCGTCGCGGCTCCGGCGGTGTTCGTCTCGCACATCGTGATCGCGCTCTTGGTGCGCGCGCGGGGGAGCGTGCGTCTGGAGCGGGCGGCATCCTGGCGCGACGTCATCGGGGTCGGCGTCTGGCAGCTCTCGATCGTCGCGCTCGGGTTCTACGACGTGCGGATCTTCTTCCCCCTCCTGGTACTCGGAGTGGTCGGCGCGCTCGCTCTGGTGTGGTCTTCGGCGGCGCAGCTGTGGGCCGAGGCGCGCAGCGGTATCGCGGTACTCCACACCGCCGACGGCACCGGCTACATCCCGCCGACGCGGGAGCAGCCGCGTCCCACGGTCGACGGCGACGTCATCGTCATCTCGGAGAAGCCCGCCGCGGACTGAGCCGGTTTGGCCGGTGCCCCCGTCCGTGGCAGAATAGGCGTTTGTGCCCTGACCGGCTCTGCCTCAGGGGAGTCCGCCGCATCCGCGGCCTCGGGCACGCCTCACTTTTTCCCATTCTTATCGTGCGATCGACCTGTGGCGGTCGCAGGAAGTGACGATCATGCAGATCCTCGACTCCGTCGACGCGGCTTCGCTCCGCTCCGACATCCCCGTCTTCGGCCCCGGCGACACCGTCAAGGTGCACGTCAACATCACCGAGGGCAGCCGCTCGCGTATCCAGGTCTTCCAGGGTGTCGTCATCGGTCGCTCCGGCGACGGCGTGCGCGAGACCTTCTGTGTCCGCAAGGTCAGCTTCCAGGTCGGTGTCGAGCGCACCTTCCCCGTGCACAGCCCCGTGATCGACCACATCGAGGTCGTCACCCGTGGTGACGTGCGTCGCGCGAAGCTCTACTACCTGCGCAACCTGCGTGGCAAGAAGGCCAAGATCAAGGAGAAGCGCGACCGCTGAGTCCGCTTCACCGAACGCCCCGCGATCCGTCGCGGGGCGTTCGTCGTCTGCGGCGGCATCCTGTCTGATCGGATGCCGGGAACGTTCGGTGAGCGCGTCGGAATGTGCGAGGCTTGACTCGCGGTCTTCCGGTGTGCGGTGAGCCCGGCGAAGGATCAACATGAGCGACGAGACCGCAGCTGCACCGGCATCCGCCCCGACGACCCGTCGTCGGCGGGGAGCTCTGACGTTCGCGCGCGACGTCGTGGTGATCCTCCTGATCGCCCTGGTGGTGTCGTTCCTCGTCAAGACGTTCGTGGTGCGGTCGTTCTACATCCCGTCGGCGTCGATGAACAACACGCTGCTGCAGAACGACCGGATCCTGGTCGACGAGCTCACGCCGCGGTTCGGTGACTACTCCCGCGGAGACGTGGTCGTCTTCCGCGATCCGGGCGGCTGGCTTCCCGTGACCCCGCAGGCGCAGCGACCGCCGCTCGTCGAGGCGACGGACTGGCTCCTGTCGCTCGTGGGTCTGTCGGCACCCGACAGCGACGACCACCTCATCAAGCGCGTCATCGGCACCCCCGGTGACCACGTCGTGTGCTGCAACGCGCTCGGTCAGACGACCGTCAACGGGGTCCCGCTCGAAGAGTCGTACGTGAAGCTGTCGCCCGGCGCGACGGCGCCCGAGCCCTTCCCGTACGACATCACCGTGCCCGACGGATCGCTGTGGGTGCTCGGCGACAATCGCAACAGCTCTAAGGACTCGCGCTACAACCAGGAGCAGCCCGGCAAGGGATTCGTGCCGATCGACAACGTCGTGGGGCGCGCGTTCGTCATCACGTGGCCGTTCGACCGCTTCGGGCTGATCGACTTCCATCACGAGGTGTTCGCGGGGGTGCCCGCGCCCGAGAGCGCGCCGTGATCGAGCCGACCCTCACCCTCGAACGGCGGCTGCTCAAGGAGCACGCGCTCGTCATCGCGTGCGACGAGGTGGGCCGCGGGGCGCTGGCGGGTCCGGTCGCCGTGGGGGCGGCGGTGATCGATCCGACGCGGTCGCGCAAGCGGGTGCCGACGGGCCTGCGCGACTCGAAGCTCGTGCCAGAGGCGCGCCGGCCCGACGTGGCCGCCCGTGCGGCGGCCTTCGTGCAGGAGAGCGCCGTCGGCTGGGCCAGCTCCGAGGAGATCGACGAGATCGGCATCATCCGCGCCCTGGGTCTCGCCGCGGTCCGCGCGATCGCGGACTTGCGCGCGCACGGGATCGTCCCCGAGGACGCGCTCGTGATCCTCGACGGCAACCACGACTACATCACCCCGGCGGGGGAGCGCGGGCTGCGCGTGCGCCCGATCGTGAAGGCCGACCGGGATTGCGCGAGCGCGGCCGCGGCATCCGTCATCGCCAAAGTCGCGCGCGACACGCTCATGACGCACCTGCACGATGATCTGCCCGCCTACGGCTGGGCGCGCAACAAGGGCTACGCGAGCCTCGATCACCGTGAGGCGATCGGCGTGCACGGCATGAGCGTGCACCACCGGCACTCGTGGGCGATCGCGGCGGCGCCGACGCTGTTCTGACGCCCACGGCGGACGGTCTGCCGCCGCCGCGTCCCGCGCCTAGGATGGAAGCACCATGGATGACGACGTCTTCGAGGACTACGACCGCGAACTCGAACTGGCCCTGTACCGCGAGTATCGCGACGTGGTCTCGCAGTTCCAGTATGTGATCGAGACCGAACGCCGGTTCTACCTCGCCAACGACGTGAATGTCGTGCGCCGCGACACCGAGCACGACTTCTACTTCGAGATCTCGATGACCGACGTGTGGGTGTGGGACATCTACCGCGCCGACCGTTTCGTGAAGTCGGTGCGGGTGCTGACGTTCAAGGACGTCAACGTCGAAGAGCTCTCGCGTCGCGACTTCCAGCTGCCCGAAGAGCTGTCGCTCGACAACTGACGGCTCCTCCCCAGCCGTCGTTCTTCGTCGGCCGTCCCCGATTCGGGTTTCTGGGCCCTCGGCGGACGTCAGCCGGATGCCACGCTCTCGGGCATGGCAGCGAAAGACGACTTCGGACGAGCCGGTGAAGAACGGGCCGTCCGCCACCTGACCGCGAACGGGTACCGGATCCTCGACCGCAATTGGCGGTGTCCGCAGGGCGAGCTCGACCATCGTCGCCGAGACCGCCGGCTCGCTCGTCGTGGTCGAGGTGAAGGCCCGGACGAGTGAGGCGTTCGGGCACCCGTTCGAGGCGATCGACAAACGTAAGGCGACGCGCCTCTGGCGGTTGGCGATGGCGTGGATCGCGGTGCACCCCGGCGAGGCGCGTTCCCGGCGTCTGCGCATCGACGCGATCGCGCTGATCGGTGCCAACCCCCGCACGGCCCGCCTGGAGCACCTCGAGGACGCGCTGTGACCGTCGCGCGGACGTGGGCCGTCGCGCTCACCGGTGTGCGCGGCGACCTCGTCGAGGTCGAGGCCGACCTCTCGCCCCAGACGCCCGAGTTCGCGATCATCGGGCTCCCCGACAAGGCGCTCGGTGAGGCCGGGCGGAGGGTGCGGAACGCCTGCACCAACCGCGGGCTCGAACTGCCCAAGCGACGGCTGACGGTGAACCTGTCGCCGGCGAGCCTGCCGAAACGCGGGTCGGCGTTCGACGTCGCGATCGCGGTCGCCGCGCTGGCGACGACGGGGACGATGGATGCCGCCCGCGTCGCCGACACGGTGCACATCGGCGAACTGGGCCTCGACGGTCGGCTGCGCCCGGTTCCGGGCGTTCTCCCGGCGGTGTTGACCGCGCAACGAGCGGGCAGGTCGCGGGTCGTGGTGCCGGTCGCGAACGCGGCGGAAGCAGCGCTCGTCGACGGCATCGAGGTGCGCGCAGCCGTCTGCCTCGCAGAGGTCGTGCGCTGGCACGGAGGCGCGAGCGAGGCTCCAGATCTTCCGGCGGTGTTGGCCCCGGACGAGCCAGCGTCCGTCGGGGAGGTCTTAGATCTCGCCGACGTCGTCGGGCAGCCCGACGCGGTGGAGGCCCTGATCGTCGCCGCCGCCGGTGGACACCATCTACTCATGAGCGGCCCGCCCGGCGCGGGGAAGACGATGCTGGCGCGCCGCCTCCCCGGCATCCTGCCCGATCTGGACGACGAGGCCGCGCTGTCCGTCGCCTCGATCCGGTCCCTGTCCGGAGAGGTGGTGACGCGACTGTCTCGGACGCCGCCGTTCGAAAGCCCCCACCACGGTGCGAGCGCGGCCGCCCTGATCGGGGGAGGATCCGGAGTCGTGCGGCCGGGGGCCATCGCACGCGCGAGCGAGGGCGTGCTGTTCCTTGATGAGGGCGGCGAGTTTCCCGCGTCGGTGCTGGACGCGCTCCGGCAACCGCTCGAGAACGGTGTCATCCAGCTGCACCGGTCGGGGGTGTCCGCGACTTTCCCGGCCCGGTTCCAGCTCGTCGTGGCCACCAACCCGTGCCCGTGCGGGCAGTACGGCGTTCCCGGCGCAGTGTGCGAGTGCGCGCCGCAGGCGATTCGGCGGTACACGCGCAGACTCTCGGGACCGCTGCTCGACCGCATCGACCTCGACCTGCGGTTGCAGCGCGTGTCGCGCGCACGCCGCGACGGCGGATCGCCCCTGGTGACGACGACGGAGGCACGCGCCATCGTGCGCAGCGCCCGAGAACGCGCAGCGCAGCGATGGGCGGATACGCCCTGGCGACGCAACGCTGATGTGCCCGGTACCTGGCTGCGGGGCCCCGCGCTCCCGGACGGCGAGATTCTCCGTCCTCTGGACACGGCTCTCCGACGCGGTTCGCTCACGCTGCGCGGGTACGACCGTCTGCTGCGGGTGGCGTGGACCGTGGCAGACCTCGCCGGTCGAGATCGCCTGCACGGCGACGACGTGGGACGAGCGCTGTTCCTCCGACACGGGAGTGTCGCGTGAACGGCATCGAGCAGTCCCCGGATGCGGTGGCCGAGGCCATGGACGGTCTGGGCGTCGCGGGAGGCGTCGACCTCGCCGACGCCTACGCCCGGGTGTGGTGGACCGTGCTCGCCGAGCCCGGCGACGGGGCGGCCGGCGAGCTGATCGCCCGGTACGGCGCGATCGAGGCGCTCCGCATCGCGACGACGGACACCGACGACGAGTGGGATGCCGCTCGCGAGCGATGGCGCCCCCGCCAGAAGTCCGAGCTCGTCCGGTCGACGCTGGATGCTGCTCGTCGGGCGAGCGCTGCGCTGATCGTTCCGCCCGATCCGCGCTGGCCCGGTCGCCTCGACGATCTCGGTGTGCACACACCGCCGGCGCTCTGGACGCGAGGAGACCTCGGCCGACTCGCGGGCGCCGCCACGGTCGCGATCGTCGGCGCGCGCGCGGCGACACCCTACGGAGAGGCCGTCGCCACGGACCTCGCCGCCGAGCTGGCCTCCGATGGCGTGATCGTGGTCTCCGGGGCCGCGTACGGGATCGATGGAGCGGCACACCGCGCGACCTTGAGGGCCGGAGGGAGCACCGTCGCCTTCCTCGCGGGCGGCGTGGACCGCGCCTATCCGCGCGGGCATGAGAGCCTCCTTGCCGGTGTCGCGGCGTCGGGCGCGGTGGTCAGCGAGACGCCGTGCGGGGCGACACCCACCAAGTGGCGGTTCCTCGCTCGAAACAGACTCATCGCTGCCCTGGCGGATGCGGTCGTCGTCGTCGAGGCGGGCCACCGGAGCGGATCCCTCAACACCGCCGCGCACGCGGCTCAGCTCGGGCGCGCGCTCGGCGCTGTTCCCGGACCCATCACCAGCGCGGCGTCGGCGGGCAGTCATCGCGTGCTCCGAGAGCTCGACGGTGTGTGCGTGACCTCGGCCGCCGACGTGCGCGAAATGCTGGGGGAGCGAGTCACCGGGTCCTCGGAAGGCGGCGCCGAGGGCCGCACCGACGACACCACACGACTTCTCGACGCCCTGTCACCGCGCGCCGGGCGGGATGTCGACGACATCGCCCGTCGCGCGGGCTTCTCCCCGGATGACGCACGAGCACGGCTGGGGTTCGCCGAACTCGAGGGGCGTGCCGTGCGTGACGACGACGGCCGTTGGCGTTCGCTCTCGGCGCGGTGAGGATCTCCCCGAGCAACGAAGCACCGCGGCCGGGGGTGCGCTTCCGGTCCCGGCAGCGGCGGGCAGCTGCAGCGTCGTCTGCCGCGCCGGGGACGTCACCGCCGCCCCGGCGCGCGCAGATGATCCGTCGTTCACCTAGCCGGAGACGTCGCCGTCGTTCACCGAGCCGGGGACGCCGCCGCCGCCCTCGCTCCGCGTAGATGATCCGCCGTTCATGCGCGTCGCACTCCGCCCGCATCGCGCACCGCGGGCAGTCTTGTCTCGTGCGCATCTCCGAAGCGGTCGAGGGCTACCTGAGCCACCTCGGCGACGTGCGCCGGCTCTCGCCCGCCACGGTCCGCGCGTACCGGTCCGATCTCGTCGATCTCGTGCGGGCATCGGGCGATCCGGACGTGCGCGACATCGACATCGAGGCGCTGCGGCAATGGCAGTGGGATGCCGCCACCGCCGGCCTCAGTAAGGCGACGGCCGCCCGCCGCACGTCGGCGGCGAGAGGGTTCCTCGCCTGGGCGCAGGACGAAGGCCTCATCGACGCCGATCCGGGGCAACGTCTCGTGGCCCCCAAGCGCGGGCGCAGCCTTCCCCGGGTCGCGACAGCACCCGCCCTCGACGGGCTGCTCACCGACGCCGAGAGCGCGGCCCGATCCGGAGACCCCGTCGCGCTGCGCGACCACGCCCTCCTCGAGGTTCTCTACGGCACCGGCGCGCGCGTCTCGGAGGTCTGCGGGCTCGACCTCGACGACATCGATGACGAGCGCCGCACCCTGCGGCTCCGCGGAAAGGGCGACAAGGAACGCGTCGTTCCCTACGGCGTCCCCGCCGCCCACGCCCTCGACGCCTACCTCGTCCGGGGCCGCGCCGGGCTCGTCGACCGCGGCGACGGGAGCGGCGGGCCCGCCGTCTTCCTCGGGGCGCGCGGAGGCCGCCTCGGACCCCGCGCCGTGCACGCGCTCGTCTCGCGCGTCGTCGCGCCCGTCGTGGGCACCGAGTCGCTCGGCCCGCACGCCCTGCGCCACTCCGCCGCCACCCACCTCCTCGACGGCGGCGCCGACCTGCGTTCGGTGCAGGAGATCCTCGGACACGCCAGCCTCGGCACGACGCAGATCTACACGCACGTCTCCGCCGAGCGTCTGCGGGACGCGTATCGGCTGGCGCACCCGCGCGCCTGACGCACACGGACCCCTCCTGGCACGTGCGCCCCGCGCATTCGCGCGGCTGACACGCACCGACACGCACCGCGGTTGCGCTTGGCTCCCCTCCACACGGCGTCGTAGCGTTGCCGTGTGAACCGTCGCGCACGACTCGCCGCCTCGGTGATCGGGGTGGTCGTCGGCGTCCCGGTGTTCGTCGGCTGCGGACTCGCGCCCCAACCCGTCATCACCCGGCTGCCGCCACCCGCCGCTTCCGGCACCTCCTCGAGCGCTGTACCGACCCCGTCGAACACGCCGAGTGTCGAGGCCTCGCCTTCGACGGCTCCCTCGCAGAGCCCGGACTCCGCCCCCGATGCCGCCGACGGTTCGCTGACGGACTGCGGCGACGGGGGCACCGCGTCGGTCAACGGCGGTGAGCGGGCGGTCCGCGTCGAGGGAACGTGCGCTCAGCTCACGGTGTCGGGCTCCGCTCTCACCGTCGACGCGAGCGGCGCCACGATCGGTGTGCTGACCCTCGCCGGTGACCGCATCCGCGTCATCGCGGCATCCATCGACAGCGCGACGAGCCAGGGCAACGACAGCGCCCTCGCCGTCTCGGGAGCCGTCGGACGACTGGACCTCAGTGGCGACCGTGCGACCGTGACGGTCGGCGGCGCGATCTCGTCGCTCCTCGTCCGCGGCCAGGACAATACCGTCACCGCCGGCGGCGGCATCGGCGAAAGCGCGATCGAGGGACGCGACAACCGCATCGGCTGAGCGACCGCCATCACCCTCAACAGCACGGGAGCAGGACCGCCCGCGGCACCCCGCCGAGCAGACGCAGCGGATTGACGTAGTCGCCGTTCCAACGCACCCCGAAGTGCACCGTCCCCGTCGCCGTGTGGCCTCCCTCGGCCACGTCGCCGATCGGATCGCCGCGGGCGACGGCATCCCCGACGCGGAGCGCCGTCGTCACCGGCTCGAACGTCGTGACCAGGCCGTCGCCGTGGTCGACCGTCACCACCGGGCGACCGGCGACGGGCCCGGCGAACGCGATCGTCCCGGCGGCGGGGGAGCGGACCCGCCCGACCGCGCCGAGATCCACTCCGCGATGGCCGGCCGCGTACCGGTGCACCGGCGCCTCGAATGGACGCACGATCTGTACGGCGTCGACCGGCCAGACCCAGCCGCGGTGCGCGAGCGGATCGTCGTCACCGGCCCACGCCGGTCCGACGCCCCCAGCCCCCGCGATCACGACGAGCGTGAGGAGCATCCACCACCGCCGCGCGGTCGCGAGTCGAGCGTTCATGCCTCGATGGTGCCGGGGAGGGGGGAGCCGTCGCGGGCAACGCGGACCGTTCCGTGCACGGCCCTCGAACCAGGCCTCGTGGGGAGGAGCCGTCCTGTATGCTGGAGGACGCATCCCGTCTCTCGGGATGACTCCGCGTGCCCACAGCGCAGCGCGCTGGTCTCCGGATCAGCGCATCGCGCGGCATCCACACCCCACGGTCCTCCGCTCCGGCGGAAAGGCGGGTGTGCGCCGGGCACCAGGCTCGCCGCTCGATCGAACGGCGCGAACAACCGCAACCACGGCGTGAAAGCGCCCAGAACAGGAGTACGACCATGGCCCTCGTCACCATCCGCCAGCTGCTCGACAGCGGCGTGCACTTCGGACACCAGACCCGCCGGTGGAACCCGAAGGTCAAGCGCTTCATCCTGACCGAGCGCTCCGGTATCCACATCATCGACCTCCAGCAGTCGCTGTCGTACATCGACAAGGCCTACGAGTTCGTCAAGGAGACCGTCGCGCACGGCGGCACCATCCTCTTCGTCGGCACCAAGAAGCAGGCGCAGGAAGTCCTCGCCGAGCAGGCGACCCGCGTGGGCCAGCCCTACGTCAACCAGCGCTGGCTCGGTGGCCTCCTCACCAACTTCCAGACGGTGTCCAAGCGCCTCGCCCGTATGAAGGAGCTCGAGGAGCTCGACTACGAGAACCCGGCCGAGAGCGGCTTCACCAAGAAGGAGCTCCTGCTCAAGAAGCGCGAGCTCGACAAGCTGCACAAGTCGCTCGGTGGTATCCGCAACCTGACCAAGGCGCCGTCCGCGCTGTGGATCGTCGATACCAAGAAGGAACACCTTGCTGTCGACGAGGCCAAGAAGCTGAACATCCCGGTTGTGGCCATCCTGGACACCAACTGCGATCCCGACGAAGTCGACTTCCCGATCCCGGGTAACGACGACGCCATCCGCTCCGTCAACCTGCTGACCCGCGTTGTCGCCGACGCCGTTGCTGAGGGCCTCATCGCCCGTAACCAGCGCGCCAC
>NZ_CAKKMM010000038.1:0-19525 GCF_918698205.1 Microbacterium sp. Bi128
GCCCTGCGCGCCGAGGCCGCCGAGCGCGAGGCCGCCACTACCGTGGACACCACGAACACCCCCGACGACGGGCCGCGTGTCCTGGAGGTCGGCGAGACGTTCCACGCGATCCACGACGGTCTCACGCTCCCGTGCACGACGCAGCTTTGGGGTGGCCGCCCGGCGATCATCACGAAGAGATCGAGCACGTACACGCTCGACACCGAGATGGTCGAAGCGTCCCGAGACAAGTTCGGGAACCTCACGTGGACGACGCGCGTCTACGACGAACAGGCTCAGGTACAGAAGTGGGGGCGCGTCTACCTCCGCCCCGGAGCCGCCCCCGAGGGCATGGAGTCCTTCGTGGGCAGGGGGCGAGAGTGGTCGGAGCAGCGCGAACTGGCCGTCATGAAGGCCCAGGCGATCAGCGACCCCTACGAGCGTGGATTGGCAATGGCCGCGGTCACCAAACGGTTCGGCACGCCGCCCAACCCGAACGCTTCGACGACGCGCTACACCGGCGACAGCGGGGATGAGGCGGTGCGACGGTGACCGCCGCGACGGGGAATGTGAACCGCGCCTTGCACGGCGCGGTGTCGACGATCGTCGCGGGCTACTTAACCGACTCCGGACTCGACGCGACCGCACGGCCACACATGCCCCGAGGGTCCCGTCTTTCCGATGTCCTCGCGGCCGAGCTGGAGCACGGCGCCGACGGCGATGTCCGCGGCGTGAATGACGTGTGGATCGGCGTGACCTCACGGCAGGCATTCAAGCCCGCTGACGACCTCGATCGCGCTCGCACCGGCGCCGACGTGACCGGCCGCACGACGGCTGTCGCGGTCCAATGGCGATCGGGCCGACCCGCGGCCGATGCCTACGCGCTCCTGTCGCTTCGTGATCTCGTGCGCCTTCTCGGCGGAACGCCGCCCCCTTGATCCCCTGCCCCGCGGTGGGTCCGGACATCGCACACCACGGGGCAGGCCACAACTCAACACAACCCCGTCGCGATTGCTGGGCATGGCGATTTCGACGGCGACCCGGGCGTCAGGACCCCGGGTCACTGGCTCGCTCGTGGTCCTGAGGGGTCTCGACCACGAGCGAGGCAACCCTCTCACCACGACCACCTGGAGCAGACCATGGCCACCATTGACAGCATCCCCGGCGCCCGTGCCGCCGCTCGGCGCATGACTTTCGATGGAGAGACTATGGACCTCGGCGGCGGCCTCGTCGGCGGTCTCGATCCATCGGACTTCTCGATCGCAGACCCCCGCATCGGTGGCATGCGCGGCGTCTTCGGCATCTTCATCGACGGCGCGAGCTGGGCGCTCCCGGCCAAGAGCCGGGTTTCGCCTGGCCGGGGCTGTCTGTTCGTGCTCGGGCCGGACGACGCCCTCCACGTGCTTCTGAGCCGCCGGGGCCGCATCCGCGAACTCCTGGTGCCCGCCGACCTCGCCGACCGCATTCGCAGCGAGGCCTTCACCCGCGCCTGAACCTGTTTCCTGAAATGAACGGACCGACCATGATCAAGCTCCCGCCCGCCGTCACCGGCAAGCAGCCAACAGGCACGCCCGACAGCCTCCGTGCGGTCTCGCCTATCTCTGTCCTCGCGCATCCCACTCTCGACGCGAACTCGCAGGCCCTGGGCGCGCACGTCGTCAGGCTCCGGAAGGGGCTGGAGGCCTCCCACGCTGTCATCGATGGAGTACACACAATGTTCGTCGCCGACGCCTCGGGGCGCGAGGTAAAGGTGCTTGCCGACACCGTGACGGGCATCGTCGAGGTGATCGGCTGGACCGCCGACCAGCTCGACACCATCCGGCGCGAGCACTTCGACGGCCGAGGAATTAAGGCCCCGGCCACGGCGCCCGGCAAGCCCGCAGCACGTACCACCGCAGACGAGGTCGATCGTCTGCTCGACACGATCCCCGGTCGGGCGCTGGAAGCGAAGCACGCCCACCTCCCCGCCGCCAAGCGCGTCGGGCAGCTCCTCGGACTGTCGTCGGCCGACGGCCGGGAGGTCGACCGTCTTCTCGCACTTACCGCCACCCTCGACGACGGCACCAGCCCGGGCGACGCTGAGGTAGACCGCCTGGCCAAGCTCGCAGAGACCCTCACCGACGGCTGAGCCGATTCCACGCGCGAAGACCTCGGGCGGGCCGTCCGGGGCGGAGGCGTTCGCCGCGCTCCAGGCTGTCCTCCGCACGACGGCGCCCCTGTGCGCAGGCGACAGCCGGTTCACGGACGACCGGGCCGATCCGACGCCCTTGAAAGCAATCTGTGCCCGGTGCCCGGTCGTCACCCAGTGCCGCACCCTCGCGATCGCCAACCCCGGCGGAACGGCCCATGGCGTCTGGGGCGTCCTCGGCAGTCTCCTCTGCCGACCCGTCGGCCGGTACGGGCTGGATGACGACTGACTGATCGGTTCCCGGGCGGATATATGCTCCGGTCATGTATTCGCGGCCGTGAGCGTGGTTCTAGACCATCGTGATCGCTCTCGCCAGCGGCGCCGGTTCCGGCATCGGCGCGTACTCGGCGGGAGTCAGCCTCGGCTGGGCAATTGCCCTAGGCGTTGGTGCCGCCGTCGTCTTTGCCGCGCCCACGACCATCGCGATCTACGAGCCGCAGCGGAAGCGTTCGGCCGAGGCGGGCGAGAGCGAGGGCAGCCCCGAAACGTGATCGCCGATCGCGTCGCAAAAACGAAGCCGACGCGAGAGGCCCGAGCACCAGAACGGGTCCGCGTGATTCCGGGCCTGGAGTAGCAGCGAAATACGCATCAGAACTCATAGTAGATAGAGTCGCGAAAACGTATGACTTTGTGAGAGACTAGGCGCATGACCACCTCGCAGAGCATCCGCCTCGGCTACACCCGCGTCTCGACCTCGGCCCAAGACGAAGCCCTCCAGCTCAACGCCCTGGACGACGCCAAGGTCCTGCGCCGGAACCGGTACTCCGACCACGGCGTCAGCGGCACGAAGACCTCGCGCCCTGGACTCGACGCGATGCTCGCGGACGCCTACGCGGAGCGCGAGGCCGGGCACGAGGTGACTATCGTCGTCTACCGCCTCGACCGCCTGGGCCGCAGCTCGCTTCACATCGCGCAGCTCCTCGCGGACCTCACCGACCGCGGGATTAACATCGAGTCGGTCTCGGACGGCCTGAACAGTGCCACCCCCATGGGGAGGGCCATGCTCCAAATGGCCTCGATCCTCGCCGAGCTGGAGCGCAACCTGATTGCCGAGCGCACCGTGGCAGGCCTCGCCGCCGCGAAGGCGCAGGGACGTACGGGGGGACGCCCGAAGGTCACCGACTCCGCGAAGGCACGCAAGGCGCAGACGCTCCGGGACGCAGGCGAGAGCATCCCCGAGATCGCTTCAACCCTCGGCGTGTCCATCGCGACGGTCTATCGGATCACCAAGGCGCCCGCGGCCAAGTAGGCCCGCAGCGCCCCCGAGGCCGCGGCGGAGCGCCTACAGTTCGCCTCTCAGCAGCTCGCTCGCGCGAGCCTCAACGCTCTGGAATGCGGTCTCTACCTTCCGCACGTACGCGAACGCGCCTTTCATGGCGCTGTTCTCGGGCAGGTTCCCGCCAGTGCGATCGGCCTCGTCGTACATCTCCGACATCGCCTGGTTCGCAGAGATCGCATCTTGCGCAGCCGTGATCCGAGACAGTAGCTCCTCATCACCGACGATCAGGCGTAGCTCACCGGCCGCCCTCCCGATCGCGAGGGAATGCTCGCGCAGTGCCTTTCCGGTGTCCGTATTCGGGAACTCAAACCAGAACGACTTCTCCCCGGCGGCCTTGTAGTAAGCCGGGATGAGGACCCGACTCATCATGGCCCACTGGGTACCCGCCTCAACGAATTGAGCGATCAGAGCACGGGCGTCTCGGCGTCGATCTTCACGCCGCGCGGCGTCCGCCTGAGAACGGGAGTACCGGTGCGTCAGAACAACGCCGACCACGCCAGACGCGAGGGTGAACGCGCCCGTCAGCAATGCGATCCAGAAGGTCTCCGACATGCGCCGACCCTAACGGAGTGCGCCTCGATAGGTTCGGAGCATGAGACAGCCTTTCGCCGACGGGGGCGCCGCAGAGGTACAGCGCCTCGTCATACTGTGGGAGCAGCACAGCTCCCAAAAGTTCTCTCCCCGGTATGGGATGCAGCCCTCGAACGCGGTGCAGATCTGGGCCTTCGCCCACCACGCCGCGAAGCTCTCGCGCGCCGTCCTGACGCTCCACGAGGCAGGGCATGATCTGGAGGCGATGCCGCTCATACGACAGACGCTGGAGCTGGCCATGAACGCGGCATGGCTCCTCATCTCTGACGACGGCGGCGCAGCGCTTAGCGCCGTCGACACGAAGAATCGGCGGGTGATGTTCACTGAGGTCACAAACCTGAGCCTCGCGGATCTCTCCGCCGTGCGTGACGCCCTGGACGCGGAGGAGGCTCGAAACGAACAGACCGTCACCAAGACGCGCAGCTTCCAGGAGAGGTGCAGTGCCGTCTCAGGCGGTGCGCAGATCTATGCCATGTGGCGGAGCCTGAGCCTGTACTCTCACGCGACGTCGAGCGTCGCCGATGTCTACGTCCAGTCCGCCCCCGAGGATGAGGGGAACCCGTACGGCATAAAGCTCCGACTCCGCGGCGGCTGGGGCCAGGGCGAGACCTGGATTCAGGTGCAGGCGCTCATGTTGCTACTTGCTCAGATCGCCGCCGATGACGCACAGCGCGAGAACCCCAGCCGGTCCAAGCTGAACGCGGCACGGCGGCGCCTTGGTGTCGATTGGAAGATCCGTCGAGCCGACGCCAAGTGATGGGTCGTCGATCAGGCGCGCCCCGCCTCGCCAGGGCGATCTACAGCACGACGGGGCGCGCCGTGGGGGGCCGCTGAGCGCCGTTCCAGCCCTAGCTGAACCCACGCCGACGCGCCCTCGATCTCGGCCTCCATGAGGTCGCAGAGCGGCGCGCACAACTCGTCCCGGTAGTACCCGACGCACAGCCCGGCGACCTGGGCCAGCAGCTGCACGTCGTCTCCGGCGAGGGTGCGCAGCTCCTCGATGACCGGCGACGGGTCGCGCGTGAAGAGGCTCCTCGTCACCGTCGCGCTCATTGCCACATCTAGCGCCAGTCGGGCGGAGAGGCGCCTAGAGGGCACGCCGTGACCCTAGGGTCAACCCCCGACACGACTACCTGACGTTCTGCGCTGAGCGCGTTCCCGTGGTCCTCACGAATGCGCCGATCGTTCCCTGCTAACAGTCGAGACCCGTGCCCTCGTACAACGGACGCGTGAGTTCTCCGAGACTCACCCCGAGCGCTGTGGCGATCTTCCACCAGGTCGCCAAGGTGCCCTGGGATGCGGGACCGTCCGTTGTTGCCCGCGACCTGCCAGATTCAAGCGACACCAACGTCGCCCGACCGATTCCGGCCCGAGCAGCAAGCTCATCAAACGACCACCCGCGTTCTGCGCGGAGCCGCGCGAGGTGCAGTCGGAGAGCGTCGAAGTTCGGATCGGGGATGGGTCCATCGGGCACCTGACTACGCAACCCGGCACAAGCTCAAGCTATGTTATGTAATTACAGCATATCGTTGCAGCGTCACAGCGGCGATGGGGTGCCCCACGATTTGCCCTTGGATCCAGAAAGCGCGGCGGCTCGTAGGCGCGCCCGGCTGCCGCGGAACATCAAGAGGATCGATAAGTGCCACCGGAGATGAGGAAACCATGACCAGAAACACGAACCAGACTCCAGCCGGTTGGTATGCGGATCGCTCCGCGCCAGGGGTGGTGCGGTATTGGGACGGGCTGTCTTGGACCGCCCACACCCGATCGATTGATGCGACGCCAAGCGCGTCAGTGCCCGCGCACTCTGGCCCCCGACCGCACGCGTCTCGACGCAACTACCTGGGACTCCTCGCCCTAGCGCTGGCAGTACTGGGCTTCGGCTTGGCGTGCTCTCGCGCTCTGTTTCTCGTTGGATTCGCCTATCCAGTTATGGGGTTCGCGCTCATGGCGGTCTCTCTCGTCCTCGGTGTTATCGCAGCTTGCCTCCGAGGCCGTGCCAAGTGGCCGGGTATCGTCGCGATTGTTGTCGCTGTTTTGGGTACGTTTGTTGGAATCGTTTTGTCCCTAATCGCTGCTGCGCTCAGTTCCGGCATCGGCTATCGCTGAGAATGCGGAGAGCATAAAGCTCATCGCAGCCAAGCTGGTAGGTGTCAGACCTTACCGACTTCATTCAGGTTTTTGGTTCGGGGGTGCGAGATCTACTCAACGACGAGGTGTCCCGGCGACGGCAAGGTCACCAAGCGATCTGGTCCGCTGCATCCCGCCAAGCTGAAAATGCCACAGTCTGCCACCGATTGATACCAAACGACGTCAGGTGCGAAGAGACTTTGACATCCAATTCCCACCTTGCGTCCGATTCGGTTACGACGGGGTAGGCAATCTTCAAGCCACTTGTGAACTCCGCGAATGCCTCGATTGCGAGGCCAACGTAACGATCCAGCAAGTCGACGTCTCTTACGAACTGTTGCAACGCATTCCATTGCGAGAGGGTCAGGATTGCATCCCTGACCACCGTGAACTCCAAGTCTTCCGGATGCGCGGGATCGAGTACTTTCGCAGCAAGCCAGGGAACGGTCACCGCCCAAGCATCGAAGTACGGACTGATGGTGATAGACCCGTGCCCGACCAACCGTTCGCCGTTGCAATCTCGGCAGGCGGGCACAAGATTCAAGGGTTCGACAGCGAGCCGCGGGTAAGTCGACTGCGGAAATGAGTGCTCCAGTGTCGTCGGCTTCGCGAGATGACAGAACGGACAGAGACGCCCGCCGACGCTAATTATCTCTCCCCACAACTCGCGGCCAGCTTTGCTGTCTCGCAATCGATTCTCGTAG
The DNA here is from genome assembly GCF_918698205.1 of Microbacterium sp. Bi128. Lineage (NCBI taxonomy): Bacteria > Bacillati > Actinomycetota > Actinomycetes > Micrococcales > Microbacteriaceae > Microbacterium > Microbacterium sp. Bi128. The sequence goes on from NZ_CAKKMM010000038.1 coordinate 6,872, forward strand.
AACCAATGCATGTCCGCTCGCACCTGTTTCGTGACTGGAACGGATGGCCTCAACGTGCGGTGACTATTGCGGGCAAACGCGGCCCGGAGGGCTGCCTCCTCTGCATCCAGGTTCGCCTGATCCGCGGTGATGCGCGTGCGTCGTGCACCGGCCTGCATCCGGGCCATGCACAGTTCCCGCACCTGCTTTCCCGTCAACCCGATTGGACGCAGCGGAGTCACCATCAGCGATCTCCTTCGCGCCGGACCATAGACCGCAAGAGCATCTTTGCTTCGTCCCCGATCTCGCCGTCCACCATGGCGAGAGCATCCGAGTATGTCGACGCGTTGGCGGCGACCTCTCGCAGCAACGCGTGGTATCCCGACTTGCTCAGCTCTAGGTCAAACACCTCCCTCGTAAGCACACCGAGATTCGCGCCGAAGGTCTCAATGCTCGGTCGCGCAACCCGCGCACCGCCGCCCAGGTTCCAGATAATCCACGCACAGCGACGGGGAACCTCCTGCAGTACAACGGGCGAGTGTGTTGCAACGATGGTCAGTCCATTGATGGATGTCATGAGGTCTGAAATGACACGAGTCACCGCAGCCAGGAGCGGAGGATGGAGGTGCGACTCAGGCTCATCAAGCAATACGAGTGTTCTCTCATCGCAATATCGGACAAGGCTCGCGATCGTGAGCAGCGCAATTTTATGCCCCGAACTCAGCGCCTCGAAATCCAACGCTCGCAATGACAACTCATCGTCGATGCGATAGCTGCCGAGCAAGGGGTCAGCTTCTCCGAGGAGCCGGAACGATGTGAGCAGCCTTTCTGGGCGCTCAGCAAGGCATCCCAGAATCTCAGATTGAACGTGGTTCCCGATCGACCTATTACGTAATGTCGCTTGCGTGTCAACGAGACTCGTGGATAGGGACTCGTGCTCAAAGCGGTGCCCCGCGGGAAGTCGCACGTCGGTGATCCGAAACCGTAGCTGGTCTCGTGACTCCCGTGTCGGCGCCGGTGTGTCGAACGCGCTAAAGCTCACAGATACGAGGCCTGCAATCTGTTCACGATCGTCCAGACTGACGTATTCGTTTCCACGCGTCCCGGCGTCTTCAAATGCGCGCTTAATATTCAACAGAGTTGTCGTTTTTCCGGTTCCGTTGGAACCGATCAGCACGTGTACGTTACTCGGTAGCTTTTTACCTCGTGCAACCTCAAACGTCATTGCGGGACTGATCAGAGCGTCGGGCGAAAGAGTGTAGGTCATGGCGAAGCTACGCTTCTCCAGGTCGCCGAGAATGATCCGGCGGTACTGCTCTATGTTGCGAGTCGAAATCGAGCGCATCACTGATGCACCAAGAACGGGTTCGTCCGCAACTTCTAGTACCAATTGGGGCGACTCTGACATGTCCCGCAGCGAGCGGAGTAGCCCCCGGGCAACGGAGCTGCCGAGCAACGTGACTAGATTTTCGTAGAACTGTGCATCCTGACCGACGGAAAAATACGAATCATCGAGTCGTTCAAATCGCGTCGGCACGTCTACAAACGTCGTACCACGCGGCTTTGCGTCGAGAACGAAACCGCGTCGGCCGATCTTGGTGACACCGACCGTCTCCCAGTCGCCGTCCCGTTCGATGTCGACGTCGAAGGTGGTGCCGTAGTGATAGTCGTCCCATGTGTTCCGGCGCAGCCGCACGGCGATCATTCTCGCCGTCGAGCGGGAGACGGCGGACTTTCCGACGCTGAATTGGTAGCGCACCATTGCCTCGATCTGGATTCGGCAGCGAGGTTGTCTCGCCTACAGATTGCGAGCGTACCCATTCCAAGCCCCGGCGATCGCCATGCAGTTGGCCGGATCATGCCTGGCCCCCTGCGGGTCGAACGGGCCAACAGATGTGGTGATCGAGTCAACCGGGCAGGCTGGTGAAGAGCGTCTGCAGCCAACGCGCCCCCGGGATCGACGGTCTCCGCATGTATGTGGTCGCGGTGTTGGCACCCATCTGTGCGCTTCCTGTCCGCGCCGTCTGGACCATGAACACGCGGCTGGAGCCGTGATGCCCGTGTCCCTCATCTCGCGGTTCGCGACACGCCGAGCGAACATCGCGACGCAGCTCAATGACCCCGTGCGGCAGTATCCATGCAGGGGGATCTATAGCTATGGGGCTAGAAAACGATTTGACGGCTGCGCTCAGAGCGTCTTCGGCGACGTTCTTAGGCAGCGGCACGTTCGGGGACACGTGGTGTGCGGTCGACATCAGCGGCATACCGGGGCCGGTCGCTGTGAAGGTATTGAAGCCCGAGTACTTCAATCCGCGCTTGCTCGCGCGGGAAACAGCCAACCTCAACGAGTTTGATCATGACAACATCGTGCGCCTCTTCGATGTGCGGACGATCAACCTTCAGGGTGTAGAGCGCCACGTAATCGTGTGTGAGTACATCGACGGCGGCAACGTTGAAGACTCACTGCGGGCTAGAGGTTTACCGAGTCACAAGCAGGTCCGGAAATTCGCCCGCGGACTCTTCGGCGCCGTCGCCGAGCTGCACTCGAAAGACAAGATTCATCGTGATCTGAAACCAGCCAATATCATGCTGCGCGATGGCAAGTGGAAACAGCCCGTTCTGATCGACTTCGGTCTGGTGAGGTCGCTCACGGGCGACACCATGACGCGATATCCGGCAATGGTGGGGAGCCTGCCTTGGATGGCGCCTGAACAGCTTCAGGGCGAGAAAGCCCGTAAGGCGTGCGACAACTGGGCATGTGGCGTCATTCTGTACCAGCTCCTGACCGGGACGCACCCCTTCTTTCACGGAGTCACTATTGGCGCTCTGGAGGCAGAGGAGCTAGTCGACTTGGTCTCAGTGCCTCCGCGCTCGCTGCCCGCGAATGTGCCCGCGGACCTTACGGAGCTTGTGGTGCGCCTGCTGACGCCGGAACCAGCGGGCGCACGCGGTAGCGCTGGCCGAGCGCTCAAAGACCTGCAGGGGGCAAGCTGACATGGCGAAGACGACAGAATCGAGCAGATGGGCGGGTGCGTCGCTACAGCGTGCGCTAAGCGGCGCCGTGCCCGTGATGCTAGTCCACCGTAGCCATCGCAACGCCGGTCGTCTGCCGGAGGTTCTGACTTACCTAGGCGATCGACACGGTGCCGATCTCGGCGTAGGAACGGTGATGCGGCTGCCCGCGATGACAGCGAACACGGCGAAGTCCTTTATGAACAACGTCGACCACGTTCCACTCCGTCTCGTCGACCCTGAGCTGTGGCGCATTCCCGGTAGCGGGTGGCCAGAGGCAACCGCCCTCAAAGTCACAGCGGGAGCCTGGACCCACCTTCAGTCTCCGCAACCGGACAAGGTCGAGGTTGCTTGGGCGAGAACGATCCTCGACGTTCAGCGAAATCACGGCGCGACAGTGCTTTTATCACCCAACGGCTGGGTTTCGGAAGCTAACGCCACCGTCGCGCTACGAAATGCGATGAAGTGGGTACACCAAAGCCGCGAGATCGTCGGTGACACACCTCTGTGGGTGAACCTCACCCTCGACTCGCGTTGGCTCTCCGACCGCACCCTGCGAAACATTCTCATGAACGAGATCGTCGAGAGCAACGAGCGCGACTGGTACCTCCGCTTCTACTGGCCCGAGGTGCCCACCCGGTACGGTCAGGTCCTCGACGAAACAATCCTTGCCGGGTACAAAATGCTCGCTCGCGACTGCACCCTGGAAGACAAGCGCTTGTATCTCCCAAACACAGCATTGACGGGGTGGATCGCGACCGCTCTGGGAGCTGCGGGGTTCTCGACTGGCCAGTCGTGGCCCGAACAGGCCTTCGCGCGCCAGAAGATCATTGCGATCAAGCGTGAAGGTCCACCGCCCGCGCCGATCCCGCGGGTCTTTGACTCCACAGTTCTGCACACGATGGATTACAACGAGTTTGAGCGCATCCGGCACTTGCCCGATTACAAGGAATACCCGACACGGTTCTTGGAGGAGATCGACGCGGACGGACACACCCCGGAGCTAGCGGGGCTGCACTATGTGGCCGCTGTCGGCAACCTGACCGCACGACTCAACGACAAGCGGCCTAACGTGGTCGCGTACCAGCGGGCGCGCAAGGGGCAGAAGTTTGTCGACGGGCTGTCTGCTCCGGACAGGCTCAGTGGTATCAACCGCCCACTGCATCTTCCGCTATGGATGAACCTTCTCAAGTAACTTACGGGGCGGATCGTCCGAACACCGGATAGATTTGCCCCTCACGCGTGCCGCGAAGCATCATTTCCAGGCTGCGCTCTGCTAGTAGTGCTCGACCCGCATGGCGGCGTGTGTCGAAGACGCGCGCTGGTCGTACGAGCACGCGCGCTCTCTGTAGCTCGGCATCGACGGCCATTACCCCAATGCCGCCACGAGCGATTTGGGCGAGGTGGTCGCGGATTCCTGAGAGCGTGCCGCTGTCGAGCGCGATGTAGGCCGCGTCCGCCGACAGTTGCTGGCGCCGCGCCTGAGCCAGAGCTTTACGCCAATCGCGAAGCTTCGCCTCGACTGTAACGACACGGCGCCCGACCCATCGAGCCTCAGGGCGTAGCTGAACGCCTCCAGCCACAGTCCTGGTGATCCAACCGAGATCGCTCAGCAATGGCAGCACCGCCCTGCGAACGTAGTCGGGCGATAGTTTGGCGCGGGCGGCGATGTCGGCGGCGGTTGCTCCGGCTCCGATCGCAAGCACTGCCCGCACCTCTGTGTCCGTCGATAAAGGGCGAACGCCTGCAGCATCCCGATCGGCGATGCGGTTGAAGTCAAAGCGCACCCCTGCGAGGTCAGGAACCCCATGGACCGCGGGGACCTCGCTGAAGACCTCCACGGTGCTGAGCTTCTCGTGGCGGAACGCAAGGCGCGGAAGAGCGCCACGCAGCACCGAGACAAGGTCAGCTTCGTACCGAAACCCTGCGCCGTCGCGGCGAGTCACAACGTCAGGCACTGCGCACCTCTCATCAACCCCGGATGATGGGTCGGATTCTACGGGGAGCCACCCCCGCGGAACGTGGCGCCGTGCCGCGGCGTGCGGCACTGCCTTCAACCATAGTTACATCCGACAGGGGCATGGGACGGTTCCTTCTATAGGGGCTGAACGAGTACGCCGCGAGCGCTGGTCGTCAGCTCGCCGACGGGCAGCCCCTCGACATCGAACGAGGTGCGTCGCCAAGCGGGGCGCACAACCTCGTCAGCGTTCCTCTGTCGACCCGTCGCGCCACTCTCCACTACCTTCCAGCCCTTTCCCGTGGGAGAGATGACCGGCGACATGAGTGAGCTAAGCACCGCTCGGCGACGGGCCAGACTGAGCGACTCCCAATAGGCGCGTACGTCGGCTGCCTCCACGATCTCCGCGAGAGGATCGGCGCGATAGGCGGCATCCAGGGTCGCGCGAACGCTGGCCAACTCCTGCTCAATCGGACGGAGCACTGCGTCCGCCTCGCGGAGCGTGTACCGTCCGGCGCCGACGAGAGTGAGAACGTCACCGCGCCTCCCGTCCAGGGCGCTCTCACGCACCCGCAGCGCCGCCGTGTCTATCTCCGGAGCCGGGCGCAATAACGCAGCAGCGTCGGGCCGCTCTAGGCGCTCCAGAACCGTGCGCACGGCCCAGGCGTCGAGCACGTCGCCCCGGATATGGAAGTGCCCGCGCGGGCAGCGATACCCTCGGTTCCGCTCGCGTGTAACTCCCGAAGTGACGGGGGCGCCGCAGACCTCGACATGTTGCATATCCGGATCGTCGCCGCCCACAGTGCCCAGGATCTTGCCGCACACGGCTATACCGCTGAGCAGCCACTTGCCCGCTGTGGAGCCGCCGTTCCTCGCGCGCTTGGTGTCCAGCAGCGCACGTCGCACGGCACGCAGTACGTCTGCGGGCGTGGAGTCTCGTGAGGGTTGGATGAGTGGTTCCCAGTTGCCGGGGATGCACGCGTCGATGTCAACGTCCGTGACCCGCCACGAGGCGGGGCGCCCCTGCGCAGTCAGGGGCCGGTCTTTGACGGCTGAGATTTGGGGCAGCAGTCCGGCGTAGTACGGACTGAGCAGCATCTTTCGAACCGTCGTCGGCAGCCACGCGGCGCCGTCCCGCGTTGTGTGCGTGGACTTTGGCAGTAGCGCCCCGTGGGCATCTGTGGCCGTTCCTGTAGACAACGCCCGGGCGATTGCGCCAACCTGAATGCCTTTTGGGGCGTCTAGCATTCCGACCGCCTCGCGGAACATGTAACGCACCGCTCCCACTTCTTCGGGCACGACGGCATAGCGGGCGTCGTCGTCGCCGATCGCCCGTCGCTCGCTCTCCGGAATCCACCGATAGCCGTAGGGCGTTCGGCCGGGGGTAGGTACTCCCCGCGAGTGGCGCGCATGCTTGAACGGCGCTATACGGGCATTCTTCGTGCGTATCTCCTGCTCCGCGATGAGCACCAACTGAGCGAGCATGAATGAGCCGTAGCTGTCTTCGGTGTCGATCCCGCCGCGTGTAGTCAGGACGCGGGCGGAGTCGCGCAGCGTGACCAGATCAGCGAGGTTGCGCGTGAGACGGTCAGGGGCGACGACGGCAATCGTGTTGATCTTGCCCGAACGTAGATCGCCGAGCATGCGTGCCCAGTGAGTGCCGACGGCCCGCGAGCTGGACCCGCTCGTGTCATTGTCTCTGTATCGGTCGACCACGCACCCGAGCCAGCCGCGCCGCTCCAGGTCTGCCTCTATTTCCTGGACCTGCTGAGCGATCCCCTGTTCTTCCTCGACGCTCTGGCGCGCGTAGACGGCGATGCGGGGCGCCGGAACAGTCCTGCTCATAAGCCGATTATGTCAAATAGGTGTCACTGTGGCGGCCGTCGCCTTCGCCGGGCTCCTGGTGGTCATCATGCGCAGCGACGAGGTGCGCGGCATCCTGACCGACCTCGTCCGCCGCGCCCTCACGGTGCAGTGAAACGGGCCCTTCTCGACGACCGGGGAGCGGTCACGGCGGAGTTCGCCGTGGCCCTCCCGGCGATCGTCCTCGTGCTGGCCCTCGGTTGCGGGGCGCTCGCCGCGGGGGCGACGGCGGTGCGCTTGCAGCACGCCGCCGCCGAGTCGGCGCGCCTGTTCGGACGCGGCGATGACGACCGCGCCCGCGCGGTGGTCGAGGGTCTCGGCGTAGCGGTCGCCGTCGAACGAAGAGACCGCCTCGTGTGTGTCGTGGCCTCGGCCGCGGCTCCGGTCCCTCTCCCGCTCGCTCCGCTCACCGCACGCTCGTGCTCCCTCGATGGGGGCGGGTGATGCCGGGAACCGTGTCGGCGGTCGGGGTGGTCTCGGCCGTGGCGATCGTCGCCGTGGGGTTGGTCGCCGTCGCCGGGGCCGCAGCCCAGTCCCAGCGCGTGGCCGGGATCGCGGATGCCGCCGCCCTTGCCGCCGCCGACACCGTCAGCGGTGCCGTGCCCGGGGTGCCGTGCGAAGTGGCCGCGGCGGTGGCGACCGCGGGCGATGTGGAACTGAAGGAATGCGATGTGCGCGGCCTGGTCGCCACGGTGAGCGTCGGCACCGCGTACGGTGGAATTCCGTTCGCTGCACGCTCGCGGGCCGGACCACCCGATGTCTCGACCGCGTACGACCTCCCGGATCCCGACCAGGAAGGCGTGTGTATGGTGTGCAACGAAGAAAGGACCCCAGTGGCTAACGGCAAGAAGCTCGTCATCGTCGAGTCCCCGACGAAGATGAAGTCGATCCAGGGATACCTCGGCGACGGTTACGAAGTGCTCAGCTCGGTCGGGCACATCCGCGACCTCGCCTCCAAGAAGGAGATCCCCGCCGACAAGAAGGCGGCATACGGCAAGTACTCCATCGACGTCGAGAACGACTTCGACCCGTACTACGTCGTCAACGACCGCAAGACCAAGACGGTCGCCGAGCTCAAGCGAGCCCTGAAGTCCGCCGACGAAGTCCTGCTCGCCACTGATGGTGACCGCGAAGGCGAAGCCATCGCGTGGCACCTGCGCGAAGTCCTCAAGCCCAAGGTGCCTGTGCGCCGCATGGTGTTCCACGAGATCACCAAGGACGCCATCCAGGATGCCGTCAACCACACACGCGACCTCGACGAGTCCCTCGTCGATGCCCAGGAGACCCGCCGCGTCCTCGACCGCCTCTACGGGTGGGACGTCTCGCCCGTGCTCTGGCGCAAGGTCGGCTCCGGCCGCGAGGGCACCGCGCTCAGCGCCGGCCGCGTGCAGTCCGCCGCCACCCGTATGGTCGTCGAGCGCGAGCGCGAGCGCATGGCGTTCGTCTCGGCCTCGTACTGGGACGTCGAGGCCCTGGCATCCAAGTCCGGCTCCTCGTTCACCACGCGCCTCAACCGCCTCGACGGCGCCCCGCTCGCCCGCGGTGGCGACTACGACGACAACGGAAAGCTCAAGAAGGCCGTCGTCGTGCTCGACGAGGCGCAGGCCCGCGCGCTCGCCGCCGACATCGTCGCCGCAGCCAAGGCCACCGTCGCCAAGGTCGAGTCCAAGCCCGGCACCCGCAGCCCCCGCGCCCCCTTCACCACCTCCACGATGCAGCAGGAGGCGGGACGCAAGCTCTCGATGAGCGCCAAGCACGCCATGGGCGTCGCACAGCGTCTCTACGAGAAGGGGTTCATCACGTATATGCGTACGGACTCCACCGCGCTGTCGACCCAGGCGGTCACGGCGGCGCGCGAGCAGGCGGTCGCGCTCTACGGCGACAAGGCCGTGCCCGCCAACCCCCGCGTCTACAAGAGCAAGTCGAAGAATGCGCAAGAGGCGCACGAGGCCATCCGCCCCTCGGGTGAGCACTTCCGCACGCCCGCGTCGCTCGCCTCGTCGCTCGACCGCGACGAGCAGAAGTTGTACGACCTCATCTGGAAGCGCACCGTCGCCAGCCAGATGTCGGATGCCAAGTACGAGACGACGACCGTCACCCTCGCCGTCCAGGCGGGCGAGAAGCAGGCCGAGTTCACCGCGTCGGGCACCGTGTACACCTTCAAGGGCTTCCTCGAGGCGTACGAAGAGGGCAACGACGAGAAGCGTAACGACGACGACGCCGACCAGTCGCTCCCGGCCGTCGCCGTCGGCGACGAACTCGCCATCAGCGACGTCGAGCCCAAGGGCCACAGCACCTCGCCGAAGCCCCGCTACACCGAGGCGAGCCTGGTCAAGGCGCTCGAAGAGAAGGGCATCGGCCGCCCGTCGACCTTCGCCAGCATCATCGGCGTGATCCTCGACCGCGGCTACGTCACGAAGCGCGGTCAGGCCCTCGTGCCCAGCTGGCTCGCCTTCAGCGTCGTGCGTCTGCTCGAACAGCACTTCGCCGACCTCGTCGACTACGACTTCACCGCGGCTCTCGAAGACGACCTCGACGCCATCGCCCGCGGCGAGCAGCGCCGCACCGAGTGGCTCAAGGCGTTCTACTTCGGTTCCGACAAGCAGGTGGGTCTCCGCCACATCGTCGAGAACCTCGGCGAGATCGACGCGCGCGAGCTCAACTCGACCCGCATCACCGACACCGCCACGCTGCGCTTCGGAAAGTACGGCCCGTACCTCGAGGTCGCCGAGCCCGGCGCCGCCGAGGACGCCAAGCCGCGCATCGTCAACATCCCCGAAGACCTCGCCCCCGACGAGCTCACCCCTGAGAAGGCGCAAGAGCTGATCGAGGCGCCCGTCGCGGGTGACCGCGTGCTGGGGGAGAACCCCGAGAACGGCAAGCTCGTCGTCGTCAAGGACGGCCGCTTCGGTCCGTACGTGCAAGAGGTCGACGCCGAAGAGCCCGAAGACGTCGACCAGGCCACCGGCGAGGTCGTCGAGGCGCCCAAGAAGCGTGGCGCCAAGAAAGAGGCCGCGCCCAAGCCGCGCACCGCGTCGCTCTTCCACTCGATGTCGGTCGACACGATCGACCTCGACACCGCCCTGCAGCTGCTCTCGCTGCCGCGCGTCGTCGGGACCGACCCCGAGTCCGGTGCCGAGATCACCGCGCAGAACGGCCGCTTCGGTCCGTACCTGAAGAAGGGCACCGACTCGCGGTCGCTCGACGCCGAGCAGCAGATCTTCGACATCACGCTCGAAGAGGCCCTCGCCAAGTACGCCGAGCCGAAGTACGGCGCTCGCCGCGCGTCCAGCGCGCTGAAGGAGTTCGACGCCGACCCCGTCAGCGGCAAGCCCCTCAAGCTCAAGGACGGCCGCTTCGGTCCGTACGTCACCGACGGCGAGACCAACGCCACCGTCCCGCGCGGCGAGGATGCGATGGCGATCACGTTCGAGCGGGCCGTCGAGCTCATCGCCGACAAGCGTGCGAAGGGTCCCGCACCCAAGCGCACCGCGGCGAAGAAGACGACGACGACGCGCAAGGCCCCGGCGAAGAAGTCGTGACGACCGAACCCTCCCGCCCGCCGCACGCCCCGCGGGCGGCGGCGGCCGGGGGACCGGGCCTGTTCCTGACGTTCGAAGGCGGCGACGGCGCGGGGAAGACGACCCAGGCCGTGCTCCTCGAGCAGTGGCTCCGCGGCCATGGCCGCGACGTCGTCCGCACGCGCGAACCCGGCGGAACCGACGTCGGAGTCCGCATCCGCGACATCGTGCTCCACCACCGCGGACACATCGCCCCGCGCGCGGAAGCCCTCCTGTACGCGGCCGACCGCGCTCACCACATTGAAACCGTCGTGCAGCCCGCGATCGCCCGCGGCGACGTCGTCATCCAGGACCGCTACCTCGACTCGTCGGTGGCGTACCAGGGGGCCGGACGCGTCCTCGACGCCGACGACATCCGCGAACTGTCGCTGTGGGCCACGGGCGGACTGCTTCCCGACCTCACCGTGCTGCTCGACCTCGATCCCGCCGCCGCGCGCACTCGCCTGGACGCCGCCGACAAGCCGTTCGACCGTCTCGAAGCCGAGAAGGTCGAGTTCCACGAGCGCGTCCGTGCCGCCTTCCTCGCCCTCGCCGCGGCCGAACCCGAGCGTTTCCTCGTCCTGGATGCCACCGAGCCCGCGCCCGTCCTCGCCGAACGGGTGCGCGCGGCCGTGGCATCCCGTCTCTCCTGACACCTCGCCCCTCGACGCCCAGCCGATCGACAGCGGCGGTGTCGGTGGCCCCGATTAGGGTGGAACCCATGCCGGCCGCCGTGGACTCGCCCTCTCGCACCGACGCCGCGCCCTTCCCGTGGGACGCCGTGTGGGGGCAGGCCGCCGCCGTCGAGACCCTCCGTGCCGCGGCGTCCGACCCGGCCGCCCTCGCGCACGCGTGGCTCATCACGGGTCCTCCCGGATCGGGTCGCTCGACGCTCGCGTACGCCTTCGCGGCAGCTCTCATCGCCGATCCCGGCGACGAGGCTGCGCAACGCCAGGTGCTGGCCCGCACCCACCCCGATCTCACCGCCCTGCGCACCGAGCAGGTCGTGATCCGCATCGACGAAGCGCGCCGGCTCGTCGAGCGCGCCTCCTTCGCGCCGTCGCTCGGCCGCCACCGCGTGATCGTCGTCGAAGACGCCGACCGCATGGCCGAGCGCACGTCCAACGTGCTGCTCAAGGCCCTCGAAGAGCCGCCCGAGCAGACGGTGTGGGTGCTGTGCGCCCCCAGCGACGCCGATCTGCTGCCCACGATCCGCTCGCGCGTGCGGGTCCTGCGTCTCCGCGAGCCCTCGGTCACCGACGTGGCCTCGCTCATCGTCGACCGCACCGGCGTCGCCGCCGACATCGCCGAAGAGTCCGCGCGCCATGCGCAGCGGCACATCGGCATGGCCCAGCGCCTCGCCACCGACGACGACGCCCGCGCCCGCCGCGCCGAGACGCTCTCCGCCGTCCTGGCGGTGCGCGGCATCAGCGACGCGGTCGACGTCGCCGGTCACATCGTGCGCCTCGCCACCGACGACGCCAAAGCACTCACCGCCACCCGCGACGAAGAAGAGCGCCGCTCGCTGCTGCGCACTCTCGGCATCGCCGAAGGCGCGGCCGTGCCCCCCAGCGTGCGCGGTCAGCTGAACGCGCTCGAGGACGACCAGAAGCGCCGCGCCACCCGCAGCCTCCGCGACGGCATCGACCGCGTCCTCACCGACTTGCAGTCACTGTTCCGCGACGTCGTCATGCTGCAGTACGAACGCGAGGGCGACCTCGTCAACGCCGAAAGGATCGACGACCTGCGCTCGCTCGCCGCCGAATGGACTCCGGCCCGCACCCTCGGGGTGCTCGACCGGATCACCGACACCCGCCGCAACCTCGAACAGAACGCCGCCCCGGTGCTCGCGCTCGAGAGCCTGCTCATCACCGTGGCGAACGGATCGGCGCCGTGAGCCTGCGTCGACGGCTCCTCACCGCGGTGGCCGGTGCGGCGGCGCTCGCCGTCGCCCTGTCCGGATGCCTCTACGCCCAGATACCGCCCATGGCTCCCGGCGGTGGGGCCTCGCTCGCCCCCCAGACCGACGGCGTCCCCGCCGAGCTGCTGCCCTACTACGGGCAGACCCTCGACTGGGAGGAGTGCGGCACCGGGCTCGACTGCACCACCGTCACCGTTCCCCGCGACTACGCCGACCCGGGGGCGGGCGAGCTCGCCCTCGCCGTCGTGCGGCACCGCGCGACCTCGGGCGAACCGATCGGGTCGCTGCTCACCAACCCGGGCGGCCCCGGCGCCGCGGGCGTCTCACTCATGAAGCAGGCGCTGTCGGTCCTCGTCGACGAC
>NZ_CAKKMM010000039.1:0-19494 GCF_918698205.1 Microbacterium sp. Bi128
GGTCCGACATGACCACCCTCCCGGCCGGCCTCGAGCTGCGCCCCCTGCACATCCCGGCATCCATCGATGCCCCGGACGCCGCCGACTTCCGCGAGATGGCGCGCGTGCGCAACCTCGTGTACGCCGAGATCGCCGGCCACGACGACCACGCGATGCCCGCCGACGAGCTGCTGCCCGTCTACCGCCCGACCGCGGCGCAAGTGCGCCTGGTGTGGCTCGCCATCATCGACGGCGAGGTCGTGGGCCGCGTCGGCCTCGACCTTCCGCAGGAGGACGGCGCGCGCACCGGCTTCTGGCTCATCGAGCTGCGCCGCAGCGCGTAGGGCCGCGGGATCGGCCGCGCGGGCCACGACCTCATCGAGCGGACGGCTCGCAAGCACGGCCGCACCATCCTGCAGTCGTGGGCCGAGCACCCCGCCGCCGAGGGCCCGTCCCTCGACGCCCCGACCGGATTCGGACGCATCCCGCTCGACCGCGCCGCGCAGTTCTACCTCGCGGCGGGGTACACGCTGGAGCAGATCGTCCGCCAGAGCCGCCTCGACCTCGAGGGGTCGGAGCCGCATCTACGCGACCTTCTCGCCGACGCCGAGGCCGCGGCGGCCGGCTACCGCGTCATCCAGTGGACACTGCCCACCCCGCCGGAGTTCGTCGACGCCTTCGCCGCCGTGAAGGCGCGCATGATCACCGACGCCCCGTCCGCGGGTCTCGATCACGATGAGGAGAAGTGGGATGCCGCGCGCGTCGCCGACTGGGAACGCCTCTACACCGATGCCGATCGCCATCTCCTCGTGACGGTCGCACAGCACGTCGACACCGGCGAGCTCGCGGCGTTCAACGAACTCGTCATCGGCAAGGACCGCACCGCCGTGACGAACCAGGAGGACACCCTGGTCGTCGCCGCGCACCGCGGACACCGCCTGGGCATGCTCGTGAAGTGCGCGGGTCTGCTCTCATGGAGAGAGGCCGTGCCCGGTTCGCCGCGCGTGATGACGTACAACGCCGAGGAGAACCGGCCCATGCTGTCGATCAACGAGGCGATCGGCTTCGTCCCGATCTCGTACGAGGGCGCCTGGCAAAAGGTGCTGGGCGAGGCCTGAACCGCCGAGACTGCATCCGCCTGACAATTCCCGCGCAGTCTGCAGGGAGTTCGTCGGCCGGATGCAGTCTCGCCGCCGGCGCCGGGCACGACGGCGGTCAGCGCACGCGCTGGCAGCGGGGGCAGAAGTGGGACGAGCGGTTCATGAAGCTCACGCGCACGATCGGGCGGCCGCAGCGGGCGCACGGCTGACCCGTGCGGCCGTAGGCGCTCAGCGAGTGGGCGAAGTACCCCGCCTGCCCGTTCACGTTGACGTACTGCGCGTCGAAGCTCGTCCCGCCCTCGGCCAGAGCCTTCTCGAGCACCGCCCGCACCTCGGCGAGCAGCCGGTTCACCGAGCGGGTCGGAAGATCGGATGCCGCGGACTCGGGGTGGATGCGCGCCGCCCACAGCGACTCGTCGGCGTAGATGTTGCCGATTCCGCTCGCGACGGTCTGATCGAGCAGCACGCGCTTGATCCCCGACGACGTGCGCTCCAGGCGCGCGCGGAAGCGCGCGTCGTCGAATGCCGGGTCGAGCGGGTCGCGGGCGATGTGCGCGACCTGCGTCGGAACGCGCGGGAGCAGCGAGCCGCGGCCGCCCGCAGCGGCATCCGGGGTGTCGACGAGGTCGTCGAGCGCGAGCGAACCGAACGTGCGTTGATCGGCGAACACCACCGACAGCGGTCCGTGCTCGGGATGTTCCAGCTCGATCCGAACGCGCTCATGGCGTTCGGCGGGAGCGCCGGGAAGGCGCAGCAGCATCTGCCCGCTCATGCCGAGGTGCGTGACGATCGCGTCGTCGGAACCTAGCGGCATCCACAGGAACTTGCCGCGACGCACCGCCGCGTCGATGCGGCGGCCGGTGAGCTCGGCCTCGAAGTGCGCGGCGGTGCCGGAATGGCGCGTGAGCGCGCGTTCGTCGAGCACGTCGACCGAGGCGATGAGAGCGCCGGTGACCGCGGGTTCGAGACCGGCGCGGACGACCTCGACCTCGGGAAGCTCAGGCACGGGCGTTGAGCTCGCGCCACGCGGTGAGCGCCGCGGCCATTTCTGCCTGCTTCTTGCTGGAGCCCGTCCCGTGCGTGACGACGTCACCCGTCGTGACGGTCGCCGTGAAACGGCGGTCGTGGTCGGGGCCGGTCGCCTCGACGGCGTAGACCGGAGCGTGCAGGCTCAGCCGGGCGGCGATCTCTTGCAGGCTCGTCTTCGGATCCATCGCCGCGCCGTAGCGATCGGGATCGGCCAGCAGCGGCTCGACGAGTCGCAGCACCAGGGACGTGGCAGCCTCGGGACCGGCGGACAGGTAGGTCGCACCGATCACGGCCTCCATCGTGTCGGCCAGGATCGAGTCCTTGTCACGGCCTCCGGTGAGGATCTCGCCCCGACCGAGGCGGACGTAGTCGCCCAGACCGATGCCGCGGGCGACTTCGGCCAGCGCGACGGTCGACACGACACTGGCGCGGCGCTTCGCGAGGCTGCCCTCGTCCAGGTCGGGATGTCCCGTGTACAGACGCACGGTCACGGCCTGCCCGAGCACGGAATCGCCGAGGAACTCGAGGCGCTCGTTGTGCGGGATGGCGCCGTTCTCGTACGCGAACGAGCGATGGGTCAGCGCAAGAGAAAGAAGCTCGGGGTCGATGTCGACCCCGAGCTTCTCGATGAGCGCAGCTGT
Source organism: Microbacterium sp. Bi128 (assembly GCF_918698205.1). Lineage (NCBI taxonomy): Bacteria > Bacillati > Actinomycetota > Actinomycetes > Micrococcales > Microbacteriaceae > Microbacterium > Microbacterium sp. Bi128. The sequence continues at coordinate 2,750 of NZ_CAKKMM010000039.1, forward strand.
TTGCGTCACCGGACGTTGATCAGACGTCGGCGACCTTGCGGCCCTTGTACTCGAGGAAGAGCTCGGTGCCCTGCGAGTCGGTGACGACCTTCGCCTGGTGGGGGCGGCTGTAGACGACTTTGCCGTTCTCGATGGTCTTGACCAGCGCGGGGGCTTCGGCCTTCCACTGCGCACGACGCGAGCGGGTGTTCGAGCGGGAGACCTTCCGCTTCGGGGGGTTACCTGCCATGACTAGCTCTTCTCTGTCTTGGGGGCGGCGCGGAGCGCATCGCCGTCGTCTGGGGTGTACTGCTGGAGCGCTGCCCACCGAGGATCGGCGGGCGTCTGCTCCGTGTCGCCGGCGCTCTCCGTCAGCTTCTCACCCGTGACCGGGTCGAGCCCGAGGCAATCCGGCTGACACACCGGCTGGAACGGAAGCGAGAGGACGATGGCATCCCGGACCAGATTTTCAAGATCCACGTGGTCGTCTTGAACTTCGAAGTCGTTCGCTTCGTCCCCAGGATACGCGAAAAGTTCCTGGAACTCGACTTCGACAGGCTCGGTGATGTCGATGAGGCACCGACCGCACACGCCGGTGGCCGTGGTGTCGACCGTTCCCGAGACCAGGATGCCCTCGTGGACGGACTCCAGACGCACGTCGATCTCGAGCACTTCGGCCGCGGCGATCGACAGCAGACCCTCGCCCCACTTCTCGGGCGTCGGGATGTCGAGCTCGTGCTCGCGCATCTCACCGGGGTGGCGCTCGATGTCGCGCACGGGGAGCTGGAAGGGGCCGGGACGGTGAGTTCTCACGGTCGACCATGCTACCCGCGCGGCCCTGGGCGCGGGCCGTGCGGCCGAGCGGGCGCGCGGGCGCGGGCGTCAGAGCCCGCGGGCGCCGGTGTCGAGGAAACGGGCGACCGCGCGCGGCACGTACGGCGAGACGTCGCCGCCGAGCGACGCCACCTGGCGCACGAGCGAGCTGGACACCAGCGCGTGCGACGGATCGGGCAGCAAGAACACCGTCTCGACGTGGGCGAGGTCGCGGTTGACGATCGCCATGGGCGTCTCGTAGGCGACGTCGACCTGGGACCGGATGCCTTTGACGAGCACGCGCGCGCCCACGTCGGTGGCGTAGTCGACCAGCAGCCCCATGCTCCACGACGCGACGATGACGTCACCCTCGATCTGCGCGTCGGCGATGGACTGCTCCAGCAGTGCCTGCCGCTGCGCGATCGGAAGCATCGCCTCTTTGCCGGGGTTGTGCACCACGAGCACGTGCAATTGATCGAACAGCTCGGCGGCCCGACGAATGACGTCGAGATGCCCCAACGTCGGGGGGTCGAACGATCCGGGCACCACAGCGATCCGCGGGGTCATGACTCCACCCTAGCGATCACGACTTGGCCAGGGCCGCGCGCTCCTCCACACCCACCCGACGTTCCAGAGCGGCGGCGAGGCCCGGGTGCCGCAACAGCGCGGGGTCGTCGGCGAGGATCTTCTCGGCGGCGGCGCGGGCATCGGTGATGAGCTCGGCATCCGTGACGACGCGCAGCAGACGCAACGACGACCGGACACCGGACTGCGCGTCCCCGAGCACATCACCCTCCCCCCGCAGCTCGAGGTCGACCTCGGCGAGTTCGAAACCGTCGAGCGTGCGCGCGACCGCTTCGACGCGCGAGCGCGACGACGAGCCGGGGGCGGCCTCGGTCACGAGCAGGCACAGACCGGGGAGCCCACCGCGACCGACGCGACCGCGCAACTGGTGCAGCTGCGAGACGCCGAAGCGATCGGCCTCGAGGATCACCATCGTCGACGCGTTGGGCACATCGACGCCGACCTCGATCACGGTGGTCGCGACGAGCACGTCGATGTCGCCGCGCGCGAACGCCTGCATCACGGCATCCTTCTCGTCGGCGTGCATCTTGCCGTGCAGGATCTCGACGCGGATGTCGGCGAACGACGGGAGAGTCTCGAGCAGCGCGGCCACCTGCACCACACCCCAGCGCGTGCGGGTGTCGGCGGCCCCCTCGGCCGGCTCATCGCCCACCTCGTCGGAAGTGAGCTTCTCGGCGTCGATCGCCGCGCACACCACGAACGCCTGGCGCGACTGCGCGACCTCTTCGGCGACCCGATCCCACACCCGGGCGAACCAGCCCGGTTTCTCTGCCAGCGGGGCGACGAACGTCTGGATGCCGGCGCGACCGGCGGGCATCGTGCGGATCGTCGACACGTCGAGGTCGCCGAACACCGTCATGGCGACGGTGCGCGGGATGGGCGTGGCCGTGAGCACGAGAGTGTGCGGAGAGTCGCCCTTGGCGCGGAGGGCCTCGCGCTGGTCGACGCCGAACCGGTGCTGCTCGTCGACGACGACGAATCCCAGGTCGGCGAACGTGGTCGTGGCGCTCAGCAACGCGTGCGTGCCCACGACGATCCGCGCCTGACCGGACGCGACGCGCAGTGCGGCCCGGCGCCGCTCGGCCGCGGGCAGCTGGCCGGTGAGCATCGTCGGCATGAGCTCGGGCGCGAGCTCGGGACCCAGCATCCGCGCGATCGAACGCACGTGCTGCGCGGCGAGCACCTCGGTCGGGGCGATGAGAGCCGATTGGCCGCCCGACTCGGCCACCTGCAGCATCGCCCGCAGTGCGACGAGGGTCTTACCCGAACCGACCTCGCCCTGCACCAGACGGTTCATGGGCCAGTCCCCGACGAGGTCGTCGGCGATCTGCGCCCCGACGCTCTCTTGATCGGGTGTGAGGGCGAACGGCAGGATCGCGTCGAAGCGTTCGAGCAGGCCGCCGGGAGCAGCGGGGCGTTTCGCCGCCGACAGCGCCCGGACGAACTGACGCTGCTGCAGCAGCGCGGTCTGCAGCACGAACGCCTCTTGCATGCGCAGGGTCTCGACCGCGGGAGGGATCTCGTCGTCGTGGTACGGGCGGTGGATGTGTTCGAGCGCCGCGCGCGCACCGAGCAGCCCGCGCGCGGTGCGCACCGTTTCGGGCAGCGGATCGTCGACGTCGCCGAGCGCGTCGAGCACGAGCGAGATGGTCTTCTGCACCAGGGTGCTCGGCACGCTGCTGGTGGCGGGATAGATCGGAATGGGGCGCTTGGCGTTGACCTCGGCCTCGGCGCGCGCTTCGGCGAGTTCGTCGAACAGCTCGTAGTCGGGGTGCGTCAGTTGCGTCTGCCGCCGGTACTCGCCCACCTTGCCCGAGAAGATGCCCCGGCGCCCGGGCGTCAGGTCTTTCAGCCGCCAGGACTGATTGAAGAACGTCAGCGAGAGACGGCCGTCGCCGTCGCTGATGATCACCTCGAGCAGCGACCCGCGGCGGTTCTGCATGCGACGCTCGGTGGCGCTGACGACCTCGGCCACGATCGTCACGGGCTCACCGAGCGGGAGGAGCGCGATCGGCGTCAGCTCTCCGCGTCGGGCGTAGCGACGCGGGTAGTGCTCGAGCAGCTCACCGACCGTCTTCATGCCGAACGCCCGCTCGAAGGCCGCAGCGGTCTTGCCGCCCACGGCCCCGTCGAGTCGCGACGACAGAGAGAGTCCGGGCATGCTCCGAGTCTAGGCACGCCCTCGGACACCGTGTTTGTAGGGTGAGACGGTGACCCGCATCATCTCCGGCCGCGCCGGCGGCACGGTCCTCGACGTCCCCGCGAAGGGAACGCGTCCCACCAGCGACCGCGTGCGCGAGTCGCTCTTCGGCGCGCTCGACTCCGCGGACCTCGTCGCGGGGGGCCGCGTGCTCGACCTGTACGCCGGCTCGGGCGCCCTCGGCCTCGAGAGCCTCAGCCGCGGCGCGGCCTCCGCCGATCTGGTCGAGCTCTCCGCCCCCGCCGCCGCTCTCATCCGCAAGAACGCCGACCGGCTGCGCAGCGCGGGAGTGACCGCGCCCGCCCGCGTGCACCGCGCCAACGTGTCGACCTATCTCGAGAGCTCGGCCGCGGAGTGGGACCTCGTCTTCATCGACCCGCCCTACGACGTGACCGACGACGAGATCACCCGCGTCCTCGCGGCTCTCGCTCCCCGGCTGAGCGCGGAGGCCGCCGTGATCGTGGAACGCGCGAAGCGCTCCCCCGCCCCCGCGTGGACGGCCGCGGGGCTGGAGCCCGAGCGCGATCGCACGTACGGCGACACCACCCTCTGGTGGGGCCGCCCGCCCGCCTGACGCGGGCGGGAGATCAGCCGCGTCCGGCGTCCCAGTCGCGGTAGGGATCCCACCCCGCGCGGCCCGTCCAGGGGCGCTCGTCCACGAGCACCGGCGCCTCGCCGCGCTCCCGCACCGTTCCGACCCGGAGCCCCGGACCGGACGCCTCCGCGGGGAACGTCACGAGGAAGCCGTGGTCCTCTCCCCCGCCCAGGGCTCGCGCAGGATCATCGCCGAGCGCCGCAGAATCGAACGCGATCGTCACTCCCGACGCGTCGGCGAGGCGCGTGGCATCCAGGGCGAGTCCGTCCGAGACGTCCATCATCGCCGTCGCCCCAGCGTCCGCGGCCCGCAGCGCATCGGCGATCGGCGGACGCGGACGCAACTGGCGATCGAGGGCGTGCGCGTCGGTGGCATCGAGGGCGGCGCGTGCCGCCTCGGTGATGGGCACCGGAGCGCCCGCGGCATCCGTGAAACGCGAGAACAGGACGTCGAGCCCCCGTGCGGCCACCCCCAGCTCGCCGATCACGTGCACGGCGTCGCCGGGCCGGGCACCCGAACGGCGCACCGGAGCGCGAGAGTCGAGGCTCCCGAGGGCCGTGACCGCGATGGTCAGGGTGTCCGAGACGGTGAGGTCCCCGCCCTCGACCGCGCAGCCCGGCGCGAGGTCGGTGCACGCCGCTGCCAGCCCGTCCGCCAGACCCCGGACGAACGACACCGGCGTGTCATCGGGCATCGCCAGTGCGACGAGCAGCGCGACCGGTCGCGCACCCATCGCCGCGACGTCGGCGAGATTCACCGCCGCCGACTTGTACCCCAGGTCGAACGCCGACGACCAGGCCAACCGGAAGTCCGGACCGTGCACGAGCGTGTCGGTCGTGGCGACGACCCGCCCGTCGGGCATGGCGAGCACCGCGGCGTCGTCGCCGGGCCCGATGAGCGCGGTCGAAGCGGGAAGGCGGTCCAGGATGCCGCGGAGCACCTGCCCCTCGGACAGTTCTCCCACGGTGGTCTCGGCGTCGGTCACCTCCCCACGCTATTAGCCTGGAGGGGTGCCCCGCTCCCTTCGCTCCCTCGCGCTGATCGCCGTCCTCGCTCTGCTGCCGGGACTCGCCGCGTGCAGCACGACGGTTGCGATGCAGCCGGCCAAGGGCGCGAACGACCCCGCGTGCGCCGAGATCATCTCGCGCCTGCCCCAGAGCATCTCGGGGCAGGAGCGCCGCTGGACCGACGCGCAGGCGACCGGGGCCTGGGGCGATCCGGCGAGCATCCTCCTCACGTGCGGGCTCGAGGCACCCGGACCCTCGACGCTCCCCTGCCGCCCGTTCGACGGCGTGGATTGGCTCGTCGACGAGTCGCAGGCCGACCAGAACCGGTACACGCTCACGACGTTCGGGCGGGAGCCCGCCGTGCAGATCTACCTCGATTACGCCGAGGCGAGCAGCGCCGACATCGCTCAGGCCCTCGCGCCGCTCATCCGCGACTACCTGCCCGCGACCGGATCGGTGTGCAGTTCGGCATCCGACCTGCAGACGCCGGCGCCGACGCCCGCACCGTAAGCCTCTCGGGGCGCGTCAGTCTCGATCGAGGGCGGCGTCGAGGAGGTCGCTGATCAGCTCGGGGTACGACAGCCCCGAGGCGATCCAGCACGTGGGGAACATCGAGATCGGGGTGAACCCCGGCATCGTGTTCACCTCGTTCACGTAGAAGTCCGTCCCCGTGTAGAAGAAGTCGACCCGCGCGAGTCCCTCGCCGCCGAGCGCCTCGAACGCCTGCGCCGCGATCCGCTGCATCTCGGCGAGCTCGCCGTCGCGCAGGTCGGCGGGGCACACGAGATCGACACCCGGGGCGTCGAGGTACTTCGCCTCGAAGTCGTAGAACTCCCGGCCCGTGACGACGATCTCGCCGGCCACGCTCACGCGCACCGGTCCGCCGTCGCGGCCGGGCAGCACACCGCACTCCAGCTCGCGGCCCACGATGGCCTGCTCGACCAGAGCCAGACGGTCCTCGGCGAACGCCGTCTCGAGGGCGGCATCCAGGTCTTCCCAGCGCGAGACCTTCGTCACGCCGACACTCGAGCCCGCTTCGTTCGGCTTGACGAAAACCGGCAGGTCGAGCGCGCGGATGCGACGCTCCCACAGGTCGCGATCGCGCGCGAGATCCGCGCGCGTCACGGCGACCCACGGCACCACCGGCACGCCGGCCGAGCGCAGCACGCGCTTGGTCACGTGCTTGTTCATGCCGATCGCCGACATGAGCACGCCGCCGCCGGCGTACGGGATGCCGAGGAGCTCGAGGAGTCCCTGGACCGTGCCGTCCTCGCCGAAGCGGCCGTGCAGGATCGGCAGGACGACGTCGACCTCGCCGAGGGAGCGCTCGCCCGCGGCATCCGTCACGGTCCACTCGCGCGAGAGCACCGACTCCGGCAGACGCACGCGGCTCCCGTTGTCGACGACCTCGGGGAGGGCGTCGGGGATGAGCGCGAACTTGTCGGGGTCGTCGTCTTCGAGGACGAACGCACCGTCACGCGTGATCCCGACCGGGATCACGCGGAAGCGCTCACGATCGATCGCCCGCAGCACCCCTCCCGCCGTGGCGGAACTGATCGAATGCTCGCTGGAGCGCCCGCCGAAGAGCACCACCACCGCCGGTCTGGTCATTCTGCGTCCTCTCGCCCTGCGGCTGGTCGTCGTCGGTCGTGAGATGGGGCGCGATGTCGCGCGGATCCATGGTGCCGTCGAGCACCATCTTCACCTGGCGCACGATCGGCATGTCGACGCCGACCTCGCGCGCGAGCTGCAGGACCGGGGCGACGGATGCCAAGCCCTCGGCGGTCTGCTGCATCTGCTTGACCACGTCCTGATAGCCGTAGCCCTGGCCGAGCAGGCGCCCGGCGGTGTTGTTGCGGCTGAGCGGCGACTGGCACGTGGCGATCAGGTCGCCGAGGCCCGCGAGCCCCTGCAGCGTCTCGGGCTGGGCGCCCTGTGCCACCGCGAAGTCCGTCATCTCGACCAGTCCGCGCGTGATGATCGAGGCCTTGGTGTTCTCGCCGTACCCGACGCCGTCGACGATGCCGATCGCGACCGCGATCAGGTTCTTCAGCACACCGCCGAACTCGGTGCCGATGACGTCGGTGTTCACGAAGGACCGGAAGTAGCGGTTGCGCGCGCGCCGGGCTACGGCCTCGGCCGTCTCGGGGCTCAAGGAGCTGATGACGGCGGCCGTCGGCTGCTCGCGCGCGATCTCGAGCGCGAGGTTGGGGCCGGATGCCACCGCGACGCGGCTCGGGTCGCACAGGAGCACCTGTTCGATGACCTGGCTCATCCGCAGCCCGGACGACTTCTCGACGCCCTTCATCAACGACACGATCGGCGCGTCGGTGTGCGCGACGAGCGGCTTCACGGCGGCGAGGTTCTCGCGCAGCGCCTGGCTCGGGATCGACAGGTACACCTGCTCCGCGCCGTCGAGGGCCTCCGCGAGGCTCGTGGTCGCGGTCATCGTCCGCGGCAGGTTGATCCCGGACAGGTACCGGCTGTTGCGCTTGGATTCGGTGATATCGGCGGCCAACTCGGGCCGACGGGCCCACATCACGACGGACGCCCCGCCGTCGGCGAGGATCTTGCCGAAGGTCGTGCCCCAGCTGCCCGCACCGATGACGGCGACCTTGGGCCCGGGGGCCTCGCTCTTACGACTCAAGGCGCCCCGTTTCGTTCTGCCCGTGCTGCGACGGGTTCCAGCGCTCAGCCGGTGCGGGAAGACCGCGCAGTCCCGACAGCATCTCGGCGATGCGCGCCATGAGCGTATCGGTGGCGCGCGTCAGGGTCGCCGGCTGCAAGGGAGTGGCCAGATGCTCGGACAGATCGATCGCCGGGCCGAACTCGACGATCACGCGCGAGCGGCGCGGAAAGCGCAGCTTGCCGTAGCGGGGAAGGATCTCCTGCACACCCCACTGCGCCATCGGGATCAACGGCAGGTCGCCGCCGAGGGCGAGGCGGACCGCACCGGTCTTGCCGCGCATGGGCCACAGCTCCGGGTCGCGGGTGAGCGTCCCCTCGGGGTAGACGATCACGCCGCGGCCGTCGCGGGCGATCTCTTGAGCGGCCGTGATCGACTGGTTGGCGCTCGTCGAGGTCCGGGGCACCGGGACCATGCCCGTCGCGCGGAGCGCGGCCCCGAGCACCGGCACGCGGAACAGACTCTCTTTGGCGAGGAAGCGCGGCGCGCGTCCGGCGCGCCACACGGCCACCGCGACCACGAGCGGGTCGAACTCCGAATTGTGGTTGGGGGCGAGCACGTACGCGCCGTCGCGCGGAAGGTTCTCGACGCCGCGCATCTCGATCCGCGCGAACAGCCCCACCAGCGGCACCACGATCGCGGCGAGAGGCCAGAAGGCACTCGGCCGGCTCTTCTCCGGAGAGACCGCCACGGGTCAGCCCACGACGTCGAAGTCGGCGTCGAGAGCGGTCAGCTTCTCGAGGAACTTCTCGTATCCGCGGCGGATGATGCCGATGTTGCGCACGGTCGACTCGCCCTCGGCAGCCAGGGCCGCGATGACGTAGCTGTAGCCTCCACGCAGGTCGGGTACCTCGACGTCGGCGCCGTGCAGGGGCGTCGGGCCGGTGATCACGGCGGCCTGCTCGAGGTCGCGTCGCGGCACGCGCCGGTCGGCGCTGTCCAGGCCCTTCGGGTGCACGACGATGTCGGCCCCCATCTTGTTGAGCGCCTGGGTGAAGCCGAGGCGGTTCTCGTACACCGTCTCGTGCACGGTAGAGACGCCGTGGGCCTGCGTCAAGGCGACGATGAGCGGCTGCTGCCAGTCGGTCATGAAGCCGGGGTGCACGTCGGTCTCGACCATGACGGGCTTGAGGTCGCCGCCACGGCGGAACAGGATGCCGTCCTCGCGGACGTCGAACCAGCCGCCGGCCTTGCGGAAGACGTTGAGGAACGTCAGCATGTCCTGCTGGCGCGCGCCCTTGGCGAAGATCTCACCGTCGGTGGCGAGGGCCGCACACGCCCACGAAGCGGCCTCGTTGCGGTCGAAGATCGCGCGGTGGTCGTAGCCGTCCAGACGGTCGACACCCTCGATGAAGATGACGCGGTTCGGCTCATACGAGATGATCGCGCCCATCTTCTGCAGCACCGCGATGAGATCCATGATCTCGGGCTCGATCGCGGCGTTGCGCAGCTCCGTGACGCCCTTCGCGCGCACGGCGGTGAGCAGGACCTGCTCGGTCGCGCCCACGCTCGGGTACGGCAGCGTGATGTTGGCGCCGTGCAGCCCGTTCGGGGCGGTGATGCGGATGCCCTCGTAGCTCTTGTCGACGACGGCACCGAACGCGCGGAGCGCATCCATGTGGAAGTTGATGGGACGGTCACCGATGCGGCATCCGCCGAGGTCGGGGATGAGCGCCTCACCGAGGAGGTGCAGGAGCGGGCCGCAGAAGAGGATCGGAATGCGCGACGCGCCGGCGTGGGCGTCGATCTCCTCGAAGTGCGCGGCGACCGCGCCCGAGGGGTCGAGGTGGAGCGTTCCCTCTTCGTCCCCTTCGGTCACGGTGACGCCGTGCACCTCGAGGAGCGAGCGCACGACCTTGACGTCGCTGATCATCGGGACGTCGCGCAGGGTGCTGGTGGTGTCGCCCAGGAGCGCCGCCACCATCGCCTTCGTGACGAGGTTCTTGGCCCCCTTGACCTCAACTGTCCCGCGCAACGGGCGTCCGCCGCGGATCACGAGGGTCTCGGCCGCCTCCCAGTCCGGCTGTCCGGGGATCTGGTCTCCGGAATCGGTGACGAGTGTGCTCATAGGGGGGTGGACCTCACTTCGTGGACGAGGGGCGGCGGAACGGCCCGATCGGGCCGGCCGGGCTTAGCGGACCGGAAGGGTCCGCGGCCGCCATGCCTCGCGGCGCGCCTCGAACTGTGCGATCTTGTCTTCGTCACGCAGAGTGAGCCCGATGTCGTCGAGCCCTTCGAGAAGCCGCCACCTAGTGTAATCGTCGATCTCGAACGAGACTCGGAGGTCGCCGAGCGTGGCGGTCTTGGCCTCGAGGTCGACCGTCATCTCGACGCCCGGCTGCGCCTCGACCGCCGCCCAGAGCCGCTCGACGTCCTCTTCCGAGATCACGCCCGTGACGAGCCCCTGCTTGCCGGAGTTGCCGCGGAAGATGTCCGCGAACTTCGGGCTCAGCACGACGCGGAACCCGTAGTCGCGCAGGGCCCACACGGCGTGTTCGCGGCTGGAGCCGGTGCCGAAGTCGGGGCCGGCGACGAGCACGGATGCCGAGCGGTAGGCGTCCTGGTTCAGCACGAACGCGGGATCCTGGCGCCAGTTGGCGAACAGCGCGTCCTCGAAGCCGGTCTTGGTGACGCGCTTGAGGTACACGGCGGGGATGATCTGGTCGGTGTCGACGGCGGACCGCTTCAGTGGCGCGACGATTCCGGTGTGCGTGTGGAACTTCTCCATGTCAGGCCTCCGCCCCGGTCGAAACGGTCTCCGCGGGCAGCGGATCGAGGTCGGCGGGGCTCGAGAGGGTCCCGCGGACCGCGGTCGCCGCTGCCACGAGCGGCGAGACCAGGTGGGTGCGTCCGCCCTTGCCCTGACGCCCCTCGAAGTTGCGGTTCGACGTCGACGCGCACCGCTCGCCCGGTGCGAGCTGGTCGGGGTTCATGCCCAGGCACATCGAGCAGCCCGCGAAGCGCCACTCGGCCCCGAACGCGGTGAACACCTTGTCGAGACCCTCCGCCTCGGCTTCCAGGCGCACGCGCGCCGAGCCGGGCACGACCATGACACGGACGTTCTCCGCCTTCGTGCGGCCCTGGATGACGGACGCGAACGCCCGTAGGTCTTCGATGCGGCTGTTCGTGCAGGAGCCCATGAAGACGGCATCCACGGGGATGTCCTTCATCGGGGTCCCGGCCTGCAGGTCCATGTACTCCAGGGCCCGCTCGGCGGCCGCGCGCTCGTTCGCGTCGATGATGTCGGCCGGGGTCGGCACGACGTCCGAGAGCGAAACGCCCTGACCGGGGTTCGTTCCCCACGTGACGAAGGGCTCGAGCTCGGCGGCATCCAGGAACACCTCGGCGTCGTAGACGGCGCCCTCGTCGCTGGGGAGCGTGCGCCAGTAGGCGACGGCGTCGTCCCAGTCCTGACCCTGCGGGGCGTGCGGCTTGTCCTTGACGTAGGCGAAGGTCGTCTCGTCGGGGGCGATCATGCCGGCGCGAGCACCGGCTTCGATCGACATGTTGCACATCGTCATGCGCCCCTCCATCGAGAGGGAGCGGATCGCGCTGCCGCGGAACTCCAGGACGTAGCCCTGGCCGCCGTTCGCGCCGATCTTGGCGATGATCGCGAGGATGATGTCCTTCGCGGTGACGCCGGGCTTCAGCTCTCCCTCGACGGTGATCGCCATCGTCTTGAAGGGCTTGAGGGGCAGCGTCTGGGTCGCCAGGACGTGCTCGACCTCGCTCGTGCCGATACCGAAGGCCATGGCCCCGAACGCGCCGTGCGTCGAGGTGTGGCTGTCGCCGCAGACGACGGTGATGCCGGGCATCGTCAGACCCAGCTGCGGACCGACGACGTGCACGATCCCCTGCTCCTTGTCGCCCAGCGAGTGGATGCGGACGTCGAACTCGGCGGCGTTGCGGCGCAGCGTCTCGATCTGGGTGCGACTGGTGAGGTCGGCGATCGGCTTGTCGATATCGAGCGTCGGGGTGTTGTGGTCCTCGGTCGCGATCGTGAGATCGAGACGCCGGACCGGGCGGCCCTCGGCGCGCAGGCCGTCGAAGGCCTGCGGACTCGTGACCTCGTGGACCAGGTGCAGGTCGATGTAGATGAGGTCGGGCTGGCCGTTCTCGCCCTTGACGACCAGGTGGTCGTCCCAGACCTTCTCGGCCAGGGTCCGCGGGCGATCGGGAATGTGGATGCCGTCGATCGATGTCGTGCTCATGAGACTTGCGTTTCTCCTCGGATGGGATGTGAGGCCCGCGACGAACTCCGCGACGAGAAAGGCCTAGAACAAGGTCTCGTCGCGGCCGCTAAGGAGGAGGCCGGCGATCCGCACGTCGCCACGATACCACCGGGCCGAGCACGCCCCTCCGCGTAACACGGCGCCGCACGTTTGGGTGGCGGTCGGGTCGCCGTGCGAGCCTGTCGCCACCGCCGTTGGAAGGAGAGTCCCGCATGGGCGCACAGGAAGACACCGGTTTCTCGACCCGTCAGGTGCACGTGGGCTCGTCCGCCGCCCCCGCATCGCCCCGGGCCACGCCCATTTACCTCACGGCGGGCTTCACGTTCTCGGATCTCGACGAGTCGGCAGCCCACTTCTCCACCGGCAGCGGCTTCGGGTACACCCGTACGGGCAACCCCACCGTGCAGGCCGTCGAAGAACGCCTCGCTTCGCTCGAAGGCGGAGACCAGGCGATCCTCGTCTCGAGCGGCCAGGCGGCCGTCACCGTCGCGCTCCTCGGGCTCGCTGGTGCGGGCGACCACCTCGTCGTCTCGGAGCACATCTACGAAGGCACGCGCGGACTGCTCCTGGACAACCTCGCGCGTCTGGGCATCGAGACGACCTTCGTCGACACCGACGACCTCGACGCGTGGCGAGCCGCGATCACCCCGCGCACGAAGGCGCTGTTCGCCGAGACGCTCTCCAACGCCCGCAATCACGTTCTCGACGTCGGCGCCGTCGCTGCGATCGGTGCGGAGTACGGCATCCCGCTCGTCGTCGACAGCACCTTCACGACGCCGTACCTGCTGCGGCCGATCGAGCACGGCGCGGCCGTCGTGGTGCATTCGGCGAGCAAGTTCCTCGCCGGCCAGGGTGCGGTCCTCGGCGGCGTCATCGTCGACGACGGACGCTTCGACGCCGCGGCATCCGGGCACCTGTTCCCGCACCTCGTCGGCGCCGACCGCCTCGGCGGCGCGAGCTATGCCGAGAAGCACGGGCCCCGGGCGCGCGGAGCGTACTTCCGTGAGAGCGTCGCCCCACGTTTCGGCCCGTCGCCGTCGCCGCTGAACGCCTTCCTCATCGGCCAGGGCGTCGAGACGCTGAGCCTGCGCGTCGAGCGGCAATCCGCCAACGCGCTCGCGGTCGCCCGGTGGCTCGAGGGGCGTCCCGAGATCGAGCGCGTCGACTACGTCGGCCTCCCCTCCCACCCGCACCACGAGCGGGGGCGGCGCTACCTCACGCGCGGCAGCGGCTCGGTGTTCACCGTGACCCTCCGCGGCGGGCTCGAGGCGGCGCGGCACGTCGTGCAATCGGTGCGTCTGATCACGCACATGACCCACCTCGGCGACGTGCGCTCGCTCGTCCTGCACCCCCAAAGCACCAGCCACGCGGGCCGCACGGTGCCCGAACGCGAGCGGGCCGGAGTCTTCCCGGGGACGATCCGCCTCTCGATCGGGATCGAGGACATCGACGACATCCTCGCCGACCTGCGCCAGGCTCTCGAGGGACTGGCATCCCTCCCACCGGTGGACGAGACGGATGCCGCCGAGCACGGCGTCGTGCGAGAGGTCGTCGTCCTGTGAGCCGTCTGCAGCACTTCGGGTGGTTCCTCGCTCGCGGCTTCGGCCCGCACGGGTGGGGGCACCCGTACCTGCGGTGGAACCACCGCTGGACCGAACCCGGTCTGTACCAGGACTCCGCGCGCACGCTCGAGCAGGCCGGGTTCGACCTGCTCATCATCGAGGACGCGCCGTCACTCGGCAGCGCCGAGACGATCGATCTCCGCGTCCGGCACGCCTTCGGTGGCCCCAAGCACGATCCGCTCCTGCTGGCCCCCTACCTCTTCGCCGCGACCCGGCACCTCGGCGTCGTGCCGACGGTCAACCCGGCCGCGTACCTCCCGTACACCGCCGCCCGGCAGTTCGCCACGCTCCAGCACTTGAGCGGCCACCGCCTCGGACTCAACGTCGTGACCGACACCGGCAGCGCGCGACACTTCTCCACGGCACCGCAGCTCGGGCACGACGCCGCGTACGACCGAGCCGAGGAATGGCTCGACGGGCTGCGGACGCTCTGGCGCAGCTGGGGTGAGGGAGCGCTCGTCGAGGACGAGGAGTCCGGCGTGTACGCCGACGGCACGCGCCTGGCCGCGGCGCAGCACCGCGGCGAGTACTTCGGCTTCGACGGCCCGCTGAACGCGGTGCCGTTCACCGACGGCGAGCCCGCGATCGTCTCGCCCGGTGGCTCCGGCCGCGGACTGGCGTTCGCCGGCGCGAACTCCGACGTCCAGTTGGCGCTCGCGCCCCTCGACGAGAAGAGCATCCGCGCCTATCGCGGACGCATCCACGCCGCCGCCGAGGCCGCCGGACGTTCGCCCCACGACATCAAGATCCTCTTCGCCATCCAGCCGGTGCTCGTGTCGTCGGCGGAGGAAGCCGATCGGCTCGTCGCGGCATCCGCGCACCCCGACGAGGCCGCGCTGTCGGCCATCGCCCGCAAGCAGTCCAGCGACCTCGAAACCGACCTCACCGGGCTCGACCTCGACGCCCCGCTGGACCGCACGATCTTCGGCGAGCACGTGTCCGAGGGCAGCATCCGACGACTGGTCGGGGCGCACGAGCCCGACGCGCCGCTCCGCGCGATCCTCGCCGCGCACGCCCGCCTGGGGCGACTGAGCGACGGGTCCGGTTTCGTCGGCACGGCCGACGAGTTCGCGGACCGCATCGAGCAGCTCGGCGACTGGGGCAACGACGGAGTGCTGCTGTGGGGCGATCTGCACCCCGTCACCGTGCACCGAATACTCGACGATCTCGTGCCGATCCTGCGGCGCCGCGGCATCCTGCGCGAGGAATACGTCGAGGGCGGCCTGCGCGGCAACCTGCACGCGTTCTGACCGGCGACGCCGCGCTCCGCGCACAGAACCTCAGTCGCGGTCCGGCTGCTCCACCGTCGGAGGCGTGCCCTTCTCGTCGGCGACCCGCGCGGCCGCGTCCCGCGGGCCTGCCGCGGCGGGTTCGCGACGCGAAACGACGAGGCTCGCGATCGTGGCGACAGCCATCGACAGCACGATCACCGCGAGCGAGACCCACGTCGAGATCTCGGGCGCCCACTCGATCGGCTCGCCGCCGTTGAGGAACGGCAGCTCGTTCACGTGCATCGCGTGCAGCACGAGCTTCACGCCGATGAACGCGAGGATGAACGCGATGCCGTAGTGCAGGAACCGCAGACGTTCGAGCAGGTCGCCGAGCAGGAAGTACAGCTGGCGCAGGCCCATGAGGGCGAAGAGGTTCGCCGTGAACACGATGAACGGGCTCTGCGTGATGCCGAAGATCGCCGGGATCGAGTCGATGGCGAACAGCAGGTCGGTGACACCGATCGCCGCGAAGACGATGATCATCGGCGTGAAGACGCGCTTGCCACCCACCCGCGTGAGGACCTTCTTGCCGTCGTAGGTGTCGCTGATGGGCAGCACCCGGCGCAGCATCCGGACGACGAGGTTCTCTTTCTGGGTGTCGTCGTCGTGGTCATCGCCGGGGAATGCCTGCCGGATCGCCGTGTAGATCAGGAACGCGCCGAAGAGATAGAAGATCGGGCTGAAGTTCTCGATGATCGTGGCCCCGACGAGGATGAACGCGCCGCGCAGGATCAGGGCGATGATGATGCCCACCATCAGCACTTCCTGCTGATACCGGCGCGGTACCGCGAACTGGCCCATGATCAGGACGAAGACGAAGAGGTTGTCGATCGACAGGCTGTATTCGGTGAGCCAGCCCGCGACGAACTGGCCCGCGACCTCTCCCCCGGCCGCAATCGCCAGGACGCCCGCGAAGGCCAGCGCCAGCACGACGTAGAACACCACCCAGAGCGTCGATTCCTTCGGAGAGGGGATGTGGGGTCGCGCGAGGATGATGAGCAGATCCGCGGCCAGGATCAACACCAGCACCACGAGTGTGACGGTCTGGAACACCGGATCCAGCTGCAGCTCCATGGCGGGCCTTTCGTCGGGGGAAACGCTGAAGTCTATCCGCCGGCCCGGGTGCCCGGCATCCCGGCCGACGATCGGCGTGAGACGATCCGGCGCGCGCGGACACCTCTGAGTGAGAGAGTGCTCACACGGGTGCCCGACAGGAAGAACGGATGCCATGACCGACGACGTGATCGACGACAGGGCGCTGGTTGCGCGCGCCGCCGGCGGGTCGGAGGTGGCGTTCCGGGCGCTCTATCGCGCCTACGCGCGGCCGGTGTACTGGATCGCCTTCGGGCTCGTCCACGACGAGAACGACGCGGAGGATGTCGTGCAGGAGACGTTCGTCGTCGCCTGGCGGAAGATTCCGCAGCTTCGACTGGAGGGCGCGTCCCTGCTGCCGTGGCTCGCGACGGTGTGCCGCCTGCAGGCGCAGAACCGGCTGCGGTCGCGGCGTCGACACGGAGCGACCGCCGAGCTCGACGAGAGCATCCCCGCGATCGTCGACGTCGAGAAGCAGGTCGTCGAGGCCGAGACGGTCGGAGCGATCCTCGCCGCCGTCGAAGGGCTCGGCGAACTCGACCGGGAGATCTTCCGACTCTGCGCCGCCGAAGGCTACGGCTATCAAGCGGCGGCGGAGTCCCTGGGGGTGTCCCACGGCACCGTGCGCAACCGCCTCTCCCGCATCCGTTCCCGGGTGCGCGC
>NZ_CAKKMM010000040.1:0-19487 GCF_918698205.1 Microbacterium sp. Bi128
CCACGGTCGCGACGATCGCCGCCGGGTACGCCGATGGCGCCGCCGCGCTCGACCTCGGTGTGCTCGTGAACGGCGGGCCGGTGGCATCCGTTCCGATCCGCATCCCGCTGGCCATGACGAACCGCCACGGACTCGTGGCCGGTGCCACCGGAACGGGCAAGACCCGCACGCTGCAACTGCTCGCGGAGCAGCTGTCGGCCAACGGCGTGCCGGTCTTCGCCGCCGACATCAAGGGCGACCTGTCGGGGGTCGCTGCGCCCGGAGCCTCGAGCGAGAAGCTGCTCGCGCGCACGATCGCGCTCGGCCAGGAGTGGGCGCCGCGGGCGTATCCCACCGAGTTCTTCGCCCTCGGCGACGACGCGGGCTCGGGCATCCCGGTGCGGGCCACGGTGTCGGGATTCGGGCCGCTGCTCCTCAGCCGCGTGCTGGGGCTCAACGCGACCCAGGAGTCCAGCCTCGGGCTCGTGTTCCACTACGCCGATGAGAAGGGCCTCGCGCTGGTCGACCTGTCCGACCTGCGCGCGGTGCTGACGTTCCTCACCGGCGACGAGGGCAAGAGCGAGCTGAAGGGGCTGGGCGGATTGTCCGGCGCCACGGCGGGCGTGATCCTGCGGGAACTGATCGCCTTCTCGGCCGCGGGGGCTGACACGTTCTTCGGCGAACCCGAGCTGGACGTGTCGGTGTTCCTACGGACGACGTCCGAGGGCGAGGGTATCGTGAGCCTGCTCGAGGTGCCGAACGTGGCCTCGCGCCCGGAGTTGTACTCGACGTTCCTCATGTACCTGCTCGCGGAGCTGTACGAGGCGCTCCCCGAGGTCGGCGACCTCGACAAGCCCAAGCTGGTGTTCTTCTTCGACGAGGCGCACCTGCTCTTCCGCGACGCCTCGAAAGCGTTCCTCGCCGCGATCACGCAGACGGTCCGCCTCATCCGCTCGAAGGGCGTCGGCGTCTTCTTCGTCACGCAGACGCCGAAGGACGTCCCCGCCGACGTGCTCGCACAGCTCGGCTCGCGCGTCCAGCACGCCCTGCGCGCGTTCACCCCCGACGACGCGAAGGCGCTGCGCGCGTCGGTGCGCACCTACCCCGCCTCGGGCTACGACCTCGAGCGGGTGCTGCAGGAACTCGGCACGGGCGAGGCGATCGTCACCGTCATGAGCGAGAAGGGCGCGCCGACGCCCGTCGCCTGGACGCGGCTGTTCGCCCCGCGGGCGTCGATGTCGCCGATCCCCGCCGCCGACCTCGGCGCCGCGGTCGCGGCATCCCCGCTCTTCGCGCCGTACGGCACCCCGATCGATCGGGAGTCGGCGCGCGAGATCCTCGGCGCCCGCATGCAGGCGGCGACCGAGGCGCGCGAGGCCGCCGAGCGGGCGAAGCAGGCCGCCGCCGACGAGGCCGAGTACGCGAAGCAGAAGGCCGCGATCGACAAGGCCCACGCCGAAGCGCAGAAGAAGGCCCAGCGCGAGTACGAGCGACTGCTCAAGAGCACGTCGGCCCCGGCACGGCGCCCGACGGCCCCGGCGGCGCCGCTCGACGATCTGCTCGGTCGCGGTTCGACCAAGACGATCCTGAACGGCGTCATCCGGGGCCTGTTCGGCACCGGGCGCCGGCGCTGAGCGCGCTCAGCTCCGGCGGATCTCCAGCGGCATCGTCGACGTGTCGATGAGGGGGTCCTCGTCTTGACGCGCGACGACCGCCTCGGCCTCGGCGGGGGTCTCCACGGCGGGAACCGAGCCGAGCAGCGGTCGGCGCGCGGTCTCGCGCATCGACAGCAGGGCGACGAGTCCGAGCGCAGCGAAGAACATGATGTAGAACGCCGGCATGAGCGTGTTGCCGGTCCACTCGATGAGCGCCTGGCTGAACAGCGGCGTCGTGCCGCCGAAGAGCGACACCGCGATGTTGTACGCCACCGCCATCGCCCCGAAGCGCGAGGCGGTCGGGAAGAGCGCCGGCAGAGCGGATGCCGAGATCGCGACGTAGAACGCCACCGGCACCGCCGCGAGGAACAGGGCGATGATGACCGCCCACAGCTCGCCGATCTGCATGATGAGGAAGGCGGGGATCAGCAGCACCAGCGCGGAGGTCGCGGCGATCGCGTACACGGGCTTCCGGCCGATCCGGTCGCTGAGCTTTCCGATGAAGGGGAGCGTCGCCGACATCACCAGCAGCACCGGCACGGTCGCCACGGCGGCGCCGAGGTTCGAGATGCCGACCTCGGTCTCGAGGTAGGTGGGCATGTAGCTGGTGAGGGCGTACCCGGCGGTGTTGGTCGCCGCGACCAGCGCGATGCCGATCAGCAGCGCGCGCCAGTGGTGACGGACGATACCGGCGAGGCCCTGGCGGGCCATCGGGTCGTCGGAGCCGGCCTCCTGCGCGGCCTCGGCGGCATGGGTCTGCTCGAACGACGGGGTCTCGGGAATGCGGAGGCGGAAGTAGATTGCGACGATGCCCAGGGGGATGGCGAGGAGGAACGGGATACGCCACCCGTACTCGACCATCGCGTTCTCGCCCGAGACCGCGGTGGTGATCGCGGTCGTGATCGCCACGACCGAGGCCCCGGCGGCGAAGCCGACGTACGAGCCGACGTCGAGCCACGACGACCAGAAGCCGCGGCTGCGGTCGGGGGAGAATTCCGACACGTACGTCGTCGCTCCGGCGTACTCGCCGCCGGTGGAGAAGCCCTGCACCATCTTCAGCAGGTACAGGGGCACGATCGCCCACAGTCCGATCGCCGCGGAGGTGGGCAGCATGCCGATGAGGGCCGTGGCGGCGGCCATCATGGCCATCGTGAGGAACAGCACCTTCTGGCGCCCGATGCGGTCGCCGAGGGGGCCGAGGACGAAACCGCCGAAGGGGCGGACGAGGAACGAGATCGCGAACCCCAGGAGGGTCACGAGCAGACCCCAGGGCTCGGGCAGGTCGGAGGTGAAGACGACGGCGAGCGTGACGGCCAGGTAGCCGTAGATGCCGAAGTCGAACCACTCCATGAAGTTGCCGACGACGGTGCCGCCGATGGCCGTGCGTACGCGTTTCTTGTCGACGACGATGACGTCGTCGACCTCGAGTCGAGGGTTTCCAGGGGCAGCGGGGGGTTGCTGGCTCATTCCTCTACCCCTACCCCGATCGCGCAGCGTTTTCCAGCCGACCGGTCGCGCGCGGGCGATGTGCTATTCCCCGTCGCGAGGTCAGGAGAAGGCGAGGGTGCCGTCTCCCCACGCCCGCCGGAGTTCACCGTCGAGGTCGTCCACGACGAGGTCGTGGCGGTCGATCACGAGCGTGGCCCGGGCGTGGTCTCCGTCGACGGAGAAAGGCGGCCAGCCGGGCGCGTCGGGCGCGTCGGGGGCGTCGCCGTGGGCGAACGCGGTCCAGCGGCGCTGCATCCGCGCGGAGATCAGTTCGGCGACACGGCGGCCGCCCAGGCGGAACGTGAGGTCCTTCGGTCCGCTCACCAGGTTGCCCCACAGATAGGGGAGTTCCGTCGCGTGCGTCGCGCCGAGGCCGATGAGCCGCAGGAACGGAGAGGCGTGGTCGAAACGGTACAACCAGACCGGGGCCGCCGCCGCGTGCCCCTCCGCGACCCACAGCGTGGGCAGACGGAAGCCGATGTCACGGGCCACGCCCAGCCCCACGGCGCGGTGACGCACGTGCTCGTACGCGGTGAGCACCTGTTCACGGCTGGGGAGTTCGACGCCCGGGTTCTCCGATGCCATGTCGGCGAACATCGTGTCGATGCGATCACCCGTGATCGGGATGAGCGGCGACTTCATGTACGAGAACAGCGACGCCTCGTCCTTGTTGGTGCCGATGAGGAGGGGGACCGGGATGCCGCGGCCCTCGCGCAGCACCGTGACCGGCGCCTCGGGCAGGAGCGTCCCATCGATCACGGGGGCGAAGGCGAGCGTGCCCGGATCGGTGGTGGGGATCTCCGCATAGACGGTCTTGCCGGCCGCGACGATCTTTTCCGCCGGGGCCGAACGCAGCAGGTCGGCAGCACCCGGATCGGCGGGGTCGATGCCGAGCTCGCCGAGGAAGCGCTCCGCGACGTGCCGCGCGCGCTCCGGTCCGTAGACACTGGACGCGGGGGAGGATTGCGCGATCGCGCGGTGGAACAGACCTTCTGCGGACGGGGTGGCCAGGAGCGTCGTGACCAGACCTCCGCCGGCGGACTCGCCGAACACCGTCACCCGGTCGGGGTCGCCGCCGAAGGCCGCGACGTTGCGCTGCACCCACCGCAGCGCCAGCAGCACGTCCTTGAGGGCGAGGTTGCCGTCGAAGCCGGCGCCGGGCAGGGCGCCGGAGAGATCGACGAAGCCGAGTGCCCCGAGCCGGTAGTTGAGCGTCACCACGATCACGTCGCCGGAGGACACCATCGCGGTGGCGTCGTACAGCGGCTGGCTCGACGACCCGAAGGTGTAGGCCCCGCCGTGCAGCCACACCATCACCGGCCGCGGCGCCGCGGCCTCGGACTCGGGGGCCCACACGTTCAGCGACAGGCAGTCCTCGTCCTGCACGGCGCCGTCGCCGAGCGGGATCGCCGGGTTCGCGGGTTGCGGGCAGACGGAACCGAAGACCGTGGCATCCGTCTCTCCGTCGGCGTCGGGGGCGGCCACCGGATCGCGGAAGCGACGCTCGCCGATGGCGGGAAGAGCGAAGCGGATGCCGCGCCACGAGCGCACACCGCGGTCGACCATGCCCACGAAGACACCGGCGGGGGCGGCGGCACGGCAGGAGGGGGAAGAAGTGTCCATGAGGGTCCTCACGCGATCAGCTGGTGGATGAGATGGGCCGCCTCGTTGGCGGCGAGGACGGCGAAGAGCACCGTCATGATCACGGCGTTGTGCGCGATCATCTCGTTCTTCAGCCGGTCCAGGGCGCTGGTGATCCCCGGGATGCCGGTGGCTCCGAGCGCGGTCGGGACCAGGAGCGTGATCGTGCCGACCACGGCGACCCCGATGCACAGCAGCACCGCGAGGGCGATCGGCGCGTGGGCCGCCCCGATGAGGGCGCCACCCTTGAGCTCGAGCGGGAGGTTCTTGCTGTTGGTCGCCGCCATGAGCAGCCCCAAGCCGGCGGCGCGGGCCGGGGTGATGGCATCCATCGCGGCGAGCCAACTCGGCGGGGTCGCCGCGGTCCCGGGCTTCGGGCGGCTGCGCCAGCTGAGGATCGCCATGACGCTGAAGCCGACGGTGAGCAGCCCGCCGAGGACCATCACCACGATGCGGCCGCCCTCGCCGTGCGAGGAGCCCGCCGACGCGCCGGCGGAGGTCGCCGCGCCCACGGCGAGCACCGCGAGCGTCACCGCGAAGAAGGTCGCGGTGTAGATCGGCGCGGCCACCCGGCCGCGGGCGGAGAGCAGGATGGCCACGACGGCGACGATCGGCAGCGGCGAGATCGCCATGCCGACGGCGAGGGGCAGGAGTGCGGTGAGTTCGGACATCGGGGCCGACGCTACGCCGGGGACGGCGAGCCCTCCGCGGAATGTTCGGCTGACACGACATCCGTTTCCGCGATCGCGAACCGCGCCTCGAGGACAGCGGTGTCTCCCGCATCGCGGAGCCGCGCCCCGAGCGCGTGAGCCCGCGCTCCCGCGCGCAGGGCGGCCCCGCGCGGAGGAGCGCCGGGGGAGGCGACCCGCACGTCGAGCCGCGGCCCGCCCGCGGTGGCGCGGAGCTCCACCGTGACCGCCGCCGCGCGCTCGCGCGCGTGCTTCGCGGCGTTGAGAAGGCCCTCCGCGACCACGTCGATCACGTCCCGCGCGAGGGCGGGATCGGTCCGCAGCGCGCCGCGCGCGGCGTCGGTGACGTGCGCGTCGACGGGCATCGCGCGAGCCCACGTCGCCAGCAGCGCGTCGAGGGACGCGGCCCCCGCACCGGTCGCCGGGGCATCGAGGGCTCGCCGGACGCCGTCGGCGACAGCGGCCAGCTCCGCGCGGAAGGCGGCGAGCTCGTCGGGACCCGGATCGGGGTGCCGCAGGACGAACTGCACCGCCGCGCCCTGTCCGTCGCGATGCAACCGCTCCGCCGCTTCGTGCAGGCCCGCCCGCACGGCACGGGTGCCCAGGTCGTCGGCGCGGACGCGCTCGGCGATGGCGCCGGACAGCCGCCGGCGTTCGACCGCGAGAGTGCGTGCCCCGCCGCGCCAGCGCGCGAGGGCCGCCGCCAACGCCGGGTAGGCCAGGGCCGGGACCGCCGACGCGGGGAACGGCACGCCCTGCGCCGCCCCGATCGCCGCGAGGACGACGCCCACCGCGACCACCGCGACGGCGAAGATCGCCCCGCCGGCGACGCGGGCGCGGCGCAGGCGCGGCAGCCGGGGAACGGTATCGGCGAGCAGACCCAGCACGACCGTGGCGGAGAGGCCGAGCGCGAGATCGATCGGCGCGATCGTGCGGACGGCGTAGGGGAAGACGGCGACGCCGTAGACGGCGGCCGTCAGACCGACCGGGGGCAGCCGGAAGTCGCCGCGCGGGGGCCGGGCGCGCGCGGCGGGCGCGGTCGGCTGCGACGGCAGCCCGTCGGCGAGAGCGCCGAGGGCGTGCGCGTGGGTGCGCAGCTGCGTCGCCAGTGCGCGCACGTCGTCGGTCGTCACGGGCTGGGCCGCTCCGATCGCGGCGGCGGCGGCCGACACCGCGCGGTGGGCCTCGACGCGGAAGTCCGCCACGCGATCGGCGCTGCTCCGCAGCTGAGCGAGAACGGCGCGCAGGAGGGCGTCGGTCTCGCGGGTGGCGCGCGCGGCTCCGACCAGGACGGCCGTGCCGATCAGGGCGATCGTCCACACCGCGAGGTTCGTCGCCGCCCGCAGTGGCAGGGTGTCGGGAGTCGGGGCCGGGAGCCCCAGCGCGAGAGACAGGGCGTCTTGGCCGACGGGGCGGAGGATCGCGGTGACGACGAGGGCCGTCGCGACGATCGCCGCTCGCGCGACCGGGGCCGACACCCGGCGCTCGATCACGGCGACGAGTCCCCACGCCGCGGCGAACGTCGCCGCCGTCATCAGCGACACCGTCGTGCGTTCGACCGGGGTGAGCGCGGCGGGCAACGGCGCCAGCACGATCAGCGACACCGCGAACACGGCGACGAACGTCCAGCGCGTGACGAACCGGCCGCCGGCCAGGGCGGCGGCGATCGTCTTCACGGGGCGGAGCCGAATTCGGCCAGGTACAGCGCGCTCGCGCGCACGCGGGGATTCGTCGCCGGGTCGGACCCCAGCGCCAACCTCTCGAAGATGCGGCTCACGGCACGCTCGACGGCGCGCGTGGTGGTCCCGCGCTCACGGGCGATCTGCGCGTTCGACCATCCGCGCGCAACGAGCGCGAGCACGTCGATCTGCCGCCGCGTGAGTCCCGCGAGGGGAGAGGGTCGGGGAGACGTCGGCGCCGGCGGGATCGCCTCGGCGAGGGCCGCCTCGATGGCCTCCACGACGACGTCGGCGCTGGTCACGTCGAGCTTGGAGACGAACACCGCTCCCGCGGGGCCGAGACGGCCCGCCCCCGCCGCGGCCCGGGGGAAGCTGCTGAGGAACACCACGGCCAGGTGCGGCGCGAGCCCCGTGAGCATCGTCGCAAGCTCCACGCCGGAGGGACGCGTGCCCAGGTCGATGTCGGTGAGCAGGACGTCGGGGTCGGTCGCGGCGAACGCGGTCGTGGCTTCGGCGGCGTCGGCGGCACCGGTGGGCTCGAACTCACGATGGGCGAGCATGTCGCACAAGAGCGCGCGCATCGCCGGTTGATCCTCCACGACGAGCACGCGTCGCACCCACGCGGTCTCCACGGCCCTCACCCTAGCGTCGTCAAGCCCCCGTCGATGTCGGGGGCCGGGCGTACCGTGTCGGCATGAGCGAGCTGTCCGCCCCCACCGGCCGTGAACCCGCGCTCGTCGCGCAGCCCCTCCCCGACGGGTCACCGCCGCGGGCCCTCGTCCTCGGCGCGACCGGGTATCTCGGCGGACGGCTCGTGCCGCGCCTTCTTTCGGCCGGCTACCGGGTGCGCGTGCTCGCGCGCGATCCGCGCCGGGTCGAGGCCTTCCCGTGGGGAGACGAGGTCGAGACGGTCAAGGGCGACGCGACCGACCGGGCGGCGGTGACCCGCGCGGTCGAGGGCGTCGACGTGGTGTATTACCTCATCCACTCCATGGGCGGAGGGCGCGACTTCGAAGACACCGATCGACGGGCCGCCCGCACGGTCGCCACGGCGGCCGCGGCGGCCGGGGCCGCGCGCATCGTCTACCTCGGCGGACTCCACCCCGACGACGCGCCCCTCTCGGCCCACTTGCGCTCGCGCGTCGAGGTCGGCGACATCCTCCTCGCCAGCGGCGTGCCCACGCTCGTCCTGCAGGCCGGCGTCGTCATCGGCTCGGGATCGGCGTCGTTCGAGATGGTGCGCCATCTGACCGACGTGCTGCCCTACATGCCCGCGCCGAAGTGGGTGCGCAACCACATCCAGCCGATCGCGGTGCGTGACGTGCTGCACTACCTGCTCGGGGCGGCGCGCGTCGCGCCCAACGTCAACCGTGCCGTCGACATCGGTGGCCCCGACGTGCTGCGCTACGGGCAGATGATGAACGGCTACGCGATCGAAGCGGGTCTGCACCAGCGTGCGATCGCGTCGCTGCCGGTGCTGACGCCGCGCCTGGCCTCGCACTGGGTCAATCTCGTCACCCCGATCCCGAAGTCGATCGCGCGCCCGCTGGTCGAGTCGCTGCAGAACGACTGCGTCGTGAAGGACCGCGCGGTCGACGACCTGATTCCGCGCCCCGAGGGTGGGCTGATGCCCTACCGCGAAGCCGTCCAGCGCGCGCTCGGGCGCCTGAACGAGGACGCGATCGAGACGAGTTGGCAGGATGCCGAGGTCTCCGGTGCCCCGAGCGACCCGCTGCCGAGCGACCCCGAGTGGGCCGGTCGCCTCGTCTACACCGACGAGCGGACGATGCGCACGAGCGCCAGCCCCGAGCAGTTGTGGTCGGTCATCGAGGGCATCGGCGGCGAGAACGGCTGGTACTCCTCGCCGCTGCTGTGGGCCATCCGCGGGTGGATGGATCGCCTGGTCGGCGGGGTGGGCCTGGCCCGCGGGCGCCGGAGTCGCTCGGTCGTGACGGTCGGCGACGCCCTGGACTTCTGGCGCGTCGAGGCGATCGAGCCGGGGCACCTCCTGCGTCTGCGCGCCGAGATGAAGGTGCCCGGCGGGGCGTGGCTCGAATTGCGTGCGAGCCCCGACGGCGACGGCGCGCGCTTCGATCAGCGGGCACTGTTCTTTCCGACCGGCCTCGCCGGGCGGCTCTACTGGCTCTCGGTCTTGCCTTTCCACGGCCTGATCTTCAGCGGGATGGCCCGGCGCATCACCGCGGCCGCCGAGTCGGTCCAGCGCGACGATCTGGCGCCGAAGGCGAAGGCGGGACGCATCCCGCCCGAGATCCCCGAGGTCGAGACGATCGCCTCGGGCTCCGACGCGCACGCCTAGGCTGAAGAGGTGCCGCACACCGCTCGCGTGATCACCGTCTCCGATCGCTCCGCCGCGGGGCTGCGCGAAGACCGCGGGGGCCCCTTGGCCGTCTCGCTGTTGCGCGACGCCGGGTTCGATTGCGCCGACGCGGTCGTCGTCCCCGACGGCGCCGACAACGTGGAGGCCGCGCTGCGTGCGGCGATCGCTGCGGGAGCGGGCCTGGTCGTCACGACCGGCGGGACCGGCATCGCCCCCACCGACCGCACCCCCGAGGGCACGGCTCGAGTCCTCGACCGCGACCTTCCGGGCATCGCCGAAGAGCTCCGCCGCCGAGGACTGACCGACACGCCGCTGTCGGTGCTCTCGCGCGGCCGCGCGGGGATCGTCGACCCGAGCACGCTCGTGGTGAACCTCCCGGGCTCGACCCGGGCCGTGGCATCCGGCGTCGCCGTCCTCATCGAGCTCGCCCCGCACGTGCTCGACCAGCTCGCCGGAGGAGACCACTCATGAGCGCCGTTCGCATCGCCCGCTTGTCCGAGGCGCCGCTCGACCTCGATGCGCACCTCGCCGCTGTCGAGGACTCCTCGTCGGGTGCCGTCACGACCTTCGTCGGCCGCGTGCGCGACACCGACCCGGATGCCAGCGACGCCGTCGTCGCGCTCGAGTACAGCGCGCACCCCGACGCCGAACAGGCGCTGCACCGCCTCGCCGAGCGGGCCGCCGAGGGCACCGACGCGATCGTCGCCGTGAGCCACCGCGTCGGCCGGCTGAGCGTGGGGGAGGCCGCCGTGGTCATCGCCGTCGCCTCCGGCCACCGCGCGGCCGCTTTCGAGGTCTGCCGCACGGTCATCGAGACGATCAAGACCGACCTGCCGGTGTGGAAGCGCCAGGTGGAGGCTGACGGCACGACGGCCTGGAAGGGCCTGGGCGGCTGAGCCCGGGTCAGCCGCCCGCGAAGGGCGGCAGCACGTCGACGTGGGTCGCGCCGGCCAGTGGAGCGTCGTCGTCGCGACGCTCGCCATCGACGAGTACCGCGCAGCGATCCAGGATGCCGCTCAGCTCGGGGTGCTCGGCCACGATCGCCGCACGGAGCGCGACGAGGGTCGGTTCGCCGCGGTCCTCGGCATCGGTCCCGGCCGCGTCGGCCGCGGCGGCGAAGTAGCGCACCCGCACGCTCACGCGGACTCTCCGGTACGGTGCCAGTCCCCGGACTTGCCGCCGGTCTTCGCGACGATCCTCACGTTCTCGATGAACGTGCCCTTGTCCATGCCCTTCACCATGTCGACGATCGCGAGCGCGGCGACCGACACGCTCGTGAGCGCCTCCATCTCGACACCCGTGCGGTCGGCGGTGCCGACGGTCGCCTCGATCTCGACGCCGTCGTCGACGATCGCGAGATCGACCGAGGCGCGGTGCACGCCGATGACGTGCGCGAGGGGAAGGAGCGCGGGCGTGGACTTGGCGGCCTGGATGCCGGAGATCCGCGCCACGGCCAGCACGTCGCCCTTCGGCGCGGTGCCGTCGCGCAGGGCGGCGACGACCTCGGGGGCGCAGCGGACGAAGCCGCGGGCCGTGGCGGTGCGGACGGTGGGCTGCTTGGCGGTGACGTCGACCATGCGGGCGTGGCCCGCGGCATCCAGGTGGGTGAAGGTCATGGAATCAGCATGACATCGACGGGGTCGCCGACGGCGACGGTCGACACCTCGGCGGGCACGATCGCGAAGGCCTCCGCGCGCGCGAGCGAGGCGGCGAGGTGCGATCCGGATCCGCCGGCGGTGGCGGGACGCACGGTGCCGCCGACGAGGTCGATCACCGCGGGGAGGTACTGGCGACGACCGGGCGGGGTCGTCCAGGTCTCGGATGCCGTGAGCCGGGCGAGGCGCCGGTCCAGCACCGTGCGGCCGTGCAGGGCGAGGAGCGCGGGGCGGACGAACACCTCGAACGACACCGCGACGCTCACGGGGTTGCCGGGCAGTCCGAACACGAGTCGGCCGTCGTCGAGGACGCCGAACGCCTGCGGTTTGCCGGGCTGCATCGCCACCCGGGAGAACACGATGCGCGCCGACAGCGCCTGGCGGACGGGCTCGTACGCGCCCGCGCTCACTCCGCCGCTGAAGATCACGACGTCGGCGTCGGCCGCGTGCTCCAGCACGGCCTCGATCGCGCTCGCGTCGTCCCGGACGGATGCCACGACGGTGACCTCGGCGTCGGCGTCGGCGACCAGGGAGGCGAGCAACGTCGTGTTCGAGTCGGGGGTCTGTCCGCGGCCCGGCACGGCGCCGGGGGCGACGAGTTCGCTGCCGGTCGACACGACCGCGACGCGGGGGCGGCGGCGGACCTCGAGGTCGGGAACGCCCGCGGCGGCGGCCGCCGAGAGAGCGAAGGGACCGAGCCGCTCGCCCGCGATCAGCACGACGTCGCCGGTGCGCACGTCTCCGCCCCGGTGACGGATGAACGCTCCCGCGGCGGCCGGCGCGCGGTGCACCTCGACGGTGCCGAGGGAGTCGGCGAGGCCTCCGGCGGTGTCCTCGAACGGCACGATCGCGTCGGCGTCGGACGGCACCGGCGCGCCCGTCATGATGCGCACGGCCTCGCCCGGACCGAAGCTCGGGTTCTCGGCCGACCCCGCCGGCAGGTCGCCGACGACCCGCAGCGACACCGGGTGCGCGGCATCCGCCCGCTCGACGTCGGCGAAGCGCACGGCGAACCCGTCCATCGACGAGTTGTCGTCGCCGGGCAGGTCGTGACGGGCGCCGACGTCGGCGGCGAGCGTCCGCCCCGCGGCGTCGGCCAGGCGCACCGTCTCGACGGGCAGCACGGTCACGGCGGCCAGCACACGGGCGCGGTGCTCTTCGACGGTGATCAGATCGGTCACGGGTTCCTCCGGGCGACGAGCGGGACGATGTCGTGGCGGGCGCGCAGAGCGTCGATGATCGCCATGCGCCCCAGGAGGGGATCGCCGGCGCCCGTGACGAGCTTGATCGCCTCGGTCGCGAGGAGCCCGCCCACCTGGACGCACAGCGAACCCAGGACGCCGACCTGCGCGCACGTGGGCGGCTCGCCGACGGAGTCCGCGGGGAACACGTCGGACAGCGCGACGGGGGAGTGCCCCGCGGGCGGCCGCGACCAGAACACCGTCACTTGCGCGGACCACTCCTGCACGGCGCCCCACACCAGTGGCATCCCGAGCTCGTCGGTGGCGGAGGCCACGGCGCTGCGGGTGTCGAACGTGTCGCTGCCGTCGATGACGACGTGGGCGCCGGCGAGGAGCTCCCGCGCGTTGTCGGGGGTCAGTCGGCGGTTCTCCTCGCGCACGCGGGTGAGCGGGGAGAGGTCGCGCACGGCCCGCGCGGCCGAGGTGGTCTTGGGGATGCCGATGTCGTCGACGCGGTGGAGGAGCTGCCGCTGCAGGTTCGTACGCTCGACGACGTCGTCGTCGATCACGACGAGTTCGCCGATCCCGGCTGCGGCGAGGGCCAGCAGCACGGGGGAGCCGAGGCCGCCCGCGCCGACGACGGCGATGCGCGCGGCGGCGAGACGCCGCTGCCCCTCTTCGCCGATCCCGGAGAGGACGGCGTGCCGGGCGGTGCGGATGAGTTCTTCGGGGGCGAGCGAGGCCACCGGGTCGACGAGCGGCCTCATCCGCCGATCGCGCTCATCGTGCGCTCCGGCTGGATGAAATCGGCGCGCGCGAGGCCGACGCGGTCGGAGCCGTGCGCGCGGGGCTTGCGCCACATCGCCTCGCGCCAGATCTGCGCGAGGTCCTCGTCGCTCGCCCCGTGGCGGAGCGCGGTGAGCAGGTCGGTCTCTTCGTGCGAGAAGAGGCACGAACGGATCCGTCCGTCGGCGGTGACACGGGTGCGCGTGCAGGCCGCGCAGAACGGCTCGGTGACCGACGAGATGATGCCGACGTGCCCGGCGAGGGTGCTGTCGCCCGCACGCCGCACTTCCCAGCGTTCGGCCGGGGCGGCCCCGCGTCCGCGCGGGTCGGCGGCGAGGTCGAACGTCTGCTCGAGGGCGGCGCGGATCTCTCGCGCGGGCACGACCTGCGTCTCGGTCCAGGACCGGTCGCCGTCGAGGGGCATGTCCTCGATGAAGCGCATCTCGAACCCGTTCGTCACCGCCCAGTCCACGAGCGGCACGATCTCGGTGTCGTTGATGCCGCGCAGCAGGACCGCGTTGATCTTGATGGGGCCGAGACCCGCCGTGCGGGCCGCCTGGAGCCCGGCGAGCACCTTGTCCAGGTGGGGGCGGCGGGTGAGCTCGGCGAAGGTCTCGGGGTGCAGCGTGTCGAGCGAGACGTTGAGGCGGGTGAGGCCCGCGTCCTTCAGGGCCTGCGCCCGGCGGTCCAGCCCCACGGCGTTCGTGGTCATCGAGATCGGCAGGTCGGGGTTGTCGGCACGGATGCGGGCGATGACGTCTTCGAGATCCTTGCGCACGAGGGGTTCGCCGCCCGTGAGCCGCAACTCCTCGGCGCCGAGCGAGCGCACGGCCACTCGGACGATCCGCGCAATCTCGTCGCCGGTCATGAGCTGCGTCTGCGGCATCCAGGGGAGCCCCTCGGCCGGCATGCAGTACGTGCAGCGCAGATTGCACTTGTCGATCACCGACACGCGCAGATCGCGGGCGACGCGACCGAATCGGTCGAGCAGCCCGCCGTCGCGCGGTGCCCCGGTCTCGCGCACGCCATCCATGGATCGAGCCTAGGCGAGCCGGGGCCGTCGGGGGCCGCCGTGGGCGCTAGCGTCGGGGCATGACGACCACGTACCGGATCGCGACCGCCGCCGGTCTGCTCGGTGTCAGCGACGACACCGTGCGCCGGTGGATCGACCAGGGACTGCTGCCGACGACCGGGACGTCGCCCGTCGAGATCCCCGGCGAGGCGCTCGCCGCCCGCGCCGTCGCGCTCGCCGACGAGCCCGACGATCCCACCGGCGTCTCTTCGAGTGCTCGCAACCGCTTCGTCGGGATCGTCACGCGCGTGCGCATCGACGGGGTCATGGCGCAGGTCGACCTGCAGTGCGGGCCGCACCGGGTCGTCTCGCTCATGTCGGCCGAGGCCGCCGAGGAGCTCGCGCTCGTTCCCGGCGCCCTCGCCGTGGCATCCGTCAAGGCGACCGTCGTGACGGTGGAAACTCCGCGCGAGCGACACTGAAGGCCCCCGAGTATCCGCACATGCGGAATACTGGATGCCGCGGGCCTCGGGCTCTGCGGAAAGGACCCCTCATGCGTCGTCCCGCCGCCCTGCTCGCCCTCTTCGGCGCCGTCGTCGTCCTCACCGCCGCGTGCGCCGCGCAGACCCCGGCCCCGGCCGCCTCCGCGGGCGCGCTCTCGGGCACCGTCGAGGTCTCGGCCGCCGCGTCGCTCCAGCGCTCCTTCGACGAGATCGCCCGCGCGTTCGAGGCCGAGCACCCCGGTGTCACCGTGCAGACGGTCTACGACGGGTCGAGCACCCTCGCGAAGCAGATCGGCGAGGGGGCACCCGTGGACGTCTTCGCCTCCGCCGACGAGAAGAACATGGCCACGGTCGCGGACCAGGCCCCCGATCCGCGCGTGTTCGCGGGGAACACCCTCGTCATCGCGGTGCCGACGGGCAACCCCGGCGGCGTCGCGACCCTCGCCGACCTCGCCCGCGTCACGACCGTGCTCTGCGCGCCCGAGGTCCCGTGCGGGGCGGCGTCGACCACGCTCCTGGGGAATGCCGGGGTGGGCGTCACTCCCGCGAGCGTCGAACAGAACGTCACCGCCGTGCTGACGAAGGTCGCGGCGGGCGAAGCGGATGCCGGACTCGTCTACGCCACCGACGTCGTCGGCCGCGCGGACGTGGAGGCCGTCGTGCCGGCCGGGGCCGACGCGGTCGTCAACCGCTACCCGATCGCGGCACTGACGCACGCCCCGAACCCGATCGCGGCGGCGGCCTTCGTCGACTTCGTGCTGTCGGCGGGCGGGCAGGCGATCCTCGCCGACGCCGGATTCCGCGCGCCGTGAGCGGCACGGGTGCCGGCTACGTCCCGCGCTGGCTGATCGTGCCGGCGGCGGCCGGGCTGCTGTTCCTCCTCGTCCCGCTCACGGCGCTCGTCGCGCGCGTGCAGTGGGCATCCCTCGTCGCCGACGTGACGTCACCGGCCGCGCTCGCCGCCCTCGGTCTGTCGCTGGGGACCGGGGCCGGGGCGACGGCGGTCTGCGCGGTCGTCGGCATCCCTCTCGCCCTCGTGATCGCCCGCAGCTCCCCCCGCGCCGCCGCGGTCCTTCGGGCCCTCGTCACGGTGCCGCTCGTGCTGCCGCCGATGGTCGGGGGAGTGGCGCTGCTCTACCTGTTCGGGCGCACCGGGTGGCTCGGTGGCCTCGGCCTGCCGTTCACGACCGCCGCCGTGGTGCTCGCGCAGGTCTTCGTCGCGCTGCCGTTCCTCGTGCTGGCCGTGGAGGGGGCGCTCCGCAGCACCGGCGTGGAGTTCGAGCGCGCGGCCGCGTCGCTCGGCGCCTCGCGGGCGACGATCCTGCGCCGCGTCACGCTGCCGCTCGCCGCCCCCGGGATCGTCGCGGGCGTCGTGCTGTGCTTCGCCCGCGCGATCGGGGAGTTCGGTGCGACCGCCCTGTTCGCCGGGAACCGGCCCGGGGTCACCCAGACGATGCCGTTGGCGATCTACACCGCCTTCAACGGGGCGGGGGTCTCGCAGGGCACCGCCGTGGCGCTGGCCCTGCTGCTGCTGGTCACCGCGATCGCCGTGCTGCTCCTGGTGCGGGGCTGGCGCCCGACGGGGACTCCCGCATGACGGCCGTGCTGTCGGCGCGCGTCGTCGTCCGCCGGCGCGAGTTCGCGGTCGACCTCGCGCTCGACGTGGCGCCGGGCGAGACCGTCGCGGTGATGGGACGCAGCGGCGCCGGAAAGTCGACGCTCCTCGCGGCGCTCGCGGGCCTCCAGCCCCTCGACGACG
The DNA here is from genome assembly GCF_918698205.1 of Microbacterium sp. Bi128. Taxonomy (NCBI): domain Bacteria; kingdom Bacillati; phylum Actinomycetota; class Actinomycetes; order Micrococcales; family Microbacteriaceae; genus Microbacterium; species Microbacterium sp. Bi128. The sequence continues at coordinate 16,366 of NZ_CAKKMM010000040.1, forward strand.
GCGAGATCTCGGTCGACGGCCGCGTGCTCGACCGCACCGCGCGGCCGCGCGTGCGTACCGCCCCGATGCATCGCGGCATCGTGCTCCTCGGTCAGGACGCGCGCCTGTTCCCCCACCTCCCCGTGCGCGAGAACGTCGCGTTCGGTCCGCGCGGCGCGGGGGTCGCGGCATCCGACGCCCGGGACGATGCCGACGCGTGGCTCGCGCGTGTGGGTCTCCCCGGAACCGGCGACCGGCGCCCCGCCGAACTCTCGGGCGGCGAGCAGCAGCGTGTCGCCGTGGCGCGGGCCATGGCCGCGCGGCCGCGGGTCGTGCTGCTCGACGAGCCGCTCGTCGCCCTCGACGCCGTGACCGCGTCGGAGATCCGCGCGATGCTGCGCGATGCGCTCGCGGGTGTGACGACAGTCGCGGTCACCCACGACGCCGTGGATGCCGCCTCCCTCGCCGACCGTCTCGTCATCGTCGAGCGCGGGCGGGTCACGCAGCAGGGCACGGTGCGCGAGGTGTTGAGCGCTCCGGCGACCGACGTCGCGGCGCGCATCGCGGGTCTCGAACGGCTCGTCGGTCGCGCCGACGGCGGCGGGTTCGCGGCCGGGGGAGTGCGTCTCGAAGCGACGGATGCCGGGTCGCGGGCTGTCGCGGCGGTCGACGGCGCCCCGCTCGCCGCGGTCTACCGCGCGTCCGATGTGCGGGTGGGGTCCGAGTCCGCAGACGCCCCCGGAATCGGTGTGTGGACGGCGACCGTCTCGTACCTCGAACCGACGCCGAGGGGCGTGCGCGTCGTCACCGACGCGGGGGTCGCGGAGCTCGACGTCACCGTGGCCGCGGGTCTCACTCCCGGCACCCGCGTGGAAGTGCGGCTCGCCCCCGCGCACGTACGGTTCGTCGCGGCATCCTGATCGCTCGTCAGCCGACCAGCACCCGCCCGTCCTCGAGTCGTACCACCCGGTCGACGAGCTCGGTGGGGACGTCGACGTGCGACACCAGCAGCACCGCGCGATCGCGGCCGACGGCGCCGAGCAGATCGCGGAGCAGGACGTCGGATGCCGCGGGGTCGACGCCCGCGGTGGGCTCGTCGAGCACGAGGACGGGGAAGTCGCGCAGCAGCGCGCGGGCCAGGGCGAGGCGCTGCGCCTGCCCGCCCGAGACGAGGGCACCCCGGTCGCCGACGCGGGCGTCGAGTCCGCCGCGCTCGGCGACCCAGGCGTCCAAGCCGACACGCGCGAGCACGGCGCGCACGTCGTCGTCGGTGGCGTCGTCGCGCGCGAAGAGCAGGTTCTGTCGCACCGACTCGTCGAACAGGAACGGCGACTGCTCGACGAGGCCGATCGTGCGGCGCAGGTCGTCTCCGGACAGGGAGTGCGCCTCGATGCCGCCGACGGTGAAGGAGCCGCCGTAGTCGAGGAAGCGTGCCAGGACGTGCGCGAGCGTCGTCTTCCCCGCGCCGCTCGGGCCGGTCACGAGCACGCGTTCGCCCGGACCCACCCGCAGTGTCACGTCGGTGATGCGGCCGGTGTCCTCGAGCGCGGCGTCCGAGCGCGCGGGCCAGTGCGCGTCCAGGTCGCGGAGCTCGATGCCCGAACCCAGGGTCGGGGCGATGCCGGTCGGGGCCGGCTCGTCGCGGGGGAGGCCGTCGGGGATCTCCGCCGGGACGGCCGCGGCGATGCGCTCGGCCGCGGCGCGCACCTGCCGCCACGAGGCCAGCGCCAGGGGAACCGGGCCGAACACCTCGAAGACGGCCATCGGCAGCAGGACGACGACGGCGAGCCCCGGGCCCGACAGCGTCCCGCCCGTGACGGCCGGAGCCGCCACGACGAGCGCCAGGAGCGAGGCGAGCCCGGCGAGCACCGACACCGTGCCCGAGGTCAATCCCTGCGCGGTTCCGCGGCGCACGACCGCCCGGCGGAGCGCGGCGTCGGCGAGGCGCACGCGCTCGCGCGCGGCATCCACCGCCCCGTAGGCGGTGAGCACGTCGAGGTTCGTCAGCAGATCGTGCACGGCATCGGCCACCGCCGCCCGGAGCGGCGCGATCGACCGTTCCGCGCGGGATCCCGCCGCCCAGCCGAGCCCGACCGACACCGCGAACGCGACGATCAGGCACCCGAGGAGGGCGAGCGCGGCCGGCCACGACACGAACGCCGTGAACCCGACCGCGGCCAGCGCGGTGACGGCCGCGACCGACAGGGGGAGCACGACGCGCAAAGGGAGGTTCTGCAGCTCTTCGACATCGTCGACGAGGCGCGAGAGCAGCCCTCCGCGCCGGGCACGGGCCAGCCCGTCGGGGGCGAGGGGGACGAGCTCGCGCACGAGGTCGGCCCGCACCCCGGCGAGTCGGTCGAGCGCGGCGTCGTGCCCCGTGAGTCGCTCCAGGTAGCGGAACACCCCGCGCGACAGCGCGAAGGCCCGCACACCCACGACCGCGGCGGAGAGGTACATCACGAGAGGCTGCTCCGCGGCCCGCGCGATGAGCCACGCGCTCGCCGCGAGGAGCGCCACGGCGCTCCCGGCGGTGCCGAATCCCGAGAGCACGGCGGGGGCGAATCGACGACGCGAGGGCATCGCCGAGCGCAGGATGCCGCGGACCCGGGCGTTCACGAGAGGACTCCGAGGTCCACGACGCGGTCGGCGATCGCGCGGGCCGAGACGCGGTGCGACACCAGCAGGACGCCGGCGCCCGCGTCGGCCTCCGCGCGCACCGTGCGCCACACGTGCGCCTCGGTCTCGGCATCCAGGGCGCTCGAGGGCTCGTCGAGGACGAGCACGCGCGTGCCGACGACGCGCGAACGGTAGAGGGCTCGGGCGACCGCGACGCGCTGGGCCTGGCCGCCGGAGAGACCCGAGCCACCGGCGCCGAGCGCCGTCGAGGGGTCGAGGTCGGACGCCCCCGCATCGGCGAGGGCCCGCGCGATGGTCGCGCTGTCGGCGTCGGAGCCCAGCGCGACGTTCTCGGCCACGGTTCCGGAGACCAGCCCGGGACGCTGGCCCGCCCACGCGACGGTGTCGCGCGCGTGGGCGACCCGGCGACCGTCCACGCGCACCTCGCCCTCGTGGTCGGCGTAGCCCAGGAGTGCCGCGACGAGGCTGGACTTGCCGGCGCCGCTCGGACCGGTCAGCAGCACGAC
>NZ_CAKKMM010000041.1:0-19413 GCF_918698205.1 Microbacterium sp. Bi128
GTTTCGACCGCCAGGCCCCCGCCACCGGCAGCGTTGCCGGAGTTATGCGGGCGTCACCGGAGCAGCCGGCCAGCGGCACCGGCACTCCTGCCGGAGTCATGCGGGCGCAGCGGAAAAGGAAGAGGGTCGGATGCCGATGGCATCCGCCCCTCTCGGGTTCAGTCTCAGCGCAGGGCGTCGATGATGCCGTTCAGCGTCGCGGAGGGACGCATGACCTTCTCGACCAGCGCGGTGTCGGGACGGTAGTACCCGCCGATCTCGGCCGCGTGGCCCTGGACCGCGTTCAGCTCGGCGACGATGGTGTCTTCGTTCGCGGCGAGGGCCTCGGCGACGGGGGCGAAGACGGAGGCGAGCTCGGCATCCGTCGTCTGCTGCGCCAGCTCCTGCGCCCAGTACAGGGCGAGGTAGAAGTGGCTGCCGCGGTTGTCGATCGTCCCGAGCGCACGGCCGGGCGACTTGTCGTTCTCGAGGAACGTGCCGGTCGCGGCATCCAGGGTGTCGGCGAGCACCTGCGCGCGCGCGTTGCCGGTGAAGCCCGCGTAGTGCTCGAGCGAGGCCGCGAGGGCGAAGAACTCGCCGAGCGAGTCCCAGCGCAGGTAGTTCTCTTCGAGGAGCTGCTGCACGTGCTTCGGCGCCGAGCCGCCCGCTCCGGTCTCGAACAGACCGCCGCCGGCGAGCAGCGGAACGATCGAGAGCATCTTGGCGCTCGTACCGACCTCGAGGATCGGGAACAGATCGGTGAGGTAGTCGCGCAGCACGTTGCCGGTCACCGAGATGGTGTCCAGGCCGTGGCGCAGGCGCGCCAGCGTGTAGCGGGTCGCCTCGGCCGGCGGGAGGATCAGGATCTCGAGACCGTGCGCGTCGATCGTCGCGAGCGCCTGGTAGACCTTCGCGATGATCTGGGCGTCGTGGGCGCGGTTGACGTCGAGCCAGAACACGGCGGGGACGTTCGTGGCGCGGGCGCGGCGCACGGCCAGACCCACCCAGTCGACGATCGCGACGTACTTGGTCTGGGTCGCGCGCCAGATGTCGCCCGCCTGCACGTCGTGCTCGATGACGACGTTGCCGTCACCGTCGACGATCTCGACGCGGCCGGCGGCGGCGATCTCGAACGTCTTGTCGTGGCTGCCGTACTCCTCGGCTGCCTGGGCCATGAGTCCGACGTTGGGCACGGTGCCGATCGTCGCTGGGTTCAGCGGGCCATTGGCGATGACGTCGTCGATCACGGCCTGGTACACGCCCGCGTACGAGGAGTCCGGGATGACCGCGAGGGTGTCTGCTTCTCCCCCGTCGACGCCCCAGAGCTTGCCACCGTTGCGCACGAGCGCCGGCATCGAGGCATCCACGATGACGTCGGACGGAACGTGCAGGTTCGTGATGCCCTTGTCGGAGTTGACGTACGACAGGCGCGCGGCCTCGTCGACAGCCTTCTCGAACGCTGCGGCGATCTCGTCGCCGCCCTCGACCGACGACAGACCCGACAGGATGCCACCCAGACCGTTGTTGGGGTTCAGGCCCGCCGCGGCGAGCTTCTCGCCGTACCGCGCGAACACGTCGGCGAAGTACGCCTTGACGACGTGGCCGAAGATGATCGGGTCGCTGACCTTCATCATCGTGGCCTTCAAGTGCACCGAGAAGAGGACGTCGTCGGCCTTCGCCTGCGCGACCGTCTCGGCGAGGAACGCGTCGAGCGCGGCGGCCGAGAGGAACGTGGCGTCGATGATCTCGCGCGGGAGGACCTTCAGCGAGTCCTTCAGGACCGTCACGGTGCCGTCGGCGGCCGTGTGGCGGATCGTGAGCACGTCGTCGTGAGCGGCGACCCACGACTTCTCGTTGCTCTTGAAGTCGTCGTGGTCCATCGTCGCCACGCGGGTCTTCGAGCCCTCGGCGAACGGCTTGTTGCGGTGCGGGTGCTTCTTGGCGTAGTTCTTCACCGCGAGCGGGGCGCGGCGGTCGCTGTTGCCCTCGCGGAGCACCGGGTTGACCGCGGAGCCCTTGATGCGGTCATAGCGGGCCCGCACGTCCTTGTCGTCGACGCTCGAGGCGTCTTCGGGGTAGTCGGGGATGTCGTAGCCCTGCGACTGCAGCTCGGCGATCGCGGCCTTCAGCTGCGGGATGGATGCCGAGATGTTCGGCAGCTTGATGATGTTGGCCTCGGGGAGCGTGGCCAGGCCGCCGAGCTCGGCGAGCGCGTCGCCCACGTGCTGCTCGGGGGTGAGGCGCTGGGGGAACGCCGCGAGGATGCGTCCGGCGAGCGAGATGTCGCGGGTCTCGACGTCGACGCCCGCCTGGGTCGTGACGGCCTGCACGATGGGCAGGAAAGACGCGGTCGCAAGCGCCGGCGCCTCGTCGGTGTACGTGTAGATGATGGTGGAATCGGGCACGTCGAATCTCTCCGTAGAGGCGGCCAGGGTTGCTCTTCAGCCTATCGCACCGCGGCAAAGTCTCTTGATATCGAGATAGTTGGGGGGTGCCCCCGCGGTACCCGGAGCGGCGCTCGGGCCCCGAGAAACGCCATCCGCGCCGGGAAACGCCACGGCACCGCGTTTGTGGACACAGACGGCGTTTATCGGATCGTCGGCCGGGCGATGGCATCCGAAATGTTGCGCGGATCGGCGGGGCGGATAGCCTGGGCGCATGGCCGACCTTCGTCTCGTCGAACTCTCCGCCTCCACGATCGTGGCGGTGAACACGCTGTCGCTGAAGCCCGGACAGGAGCAGTTCCTCGCTCCGGTGAGCTACGGCATCGCCGCGACGGTGATGGATCCGCAGACGTCGTGGCAGCGTGTCGTGCTCGACGGAGACGAGGTCGTGGGGTTCGTCAGCGCGAACTTCGACCCCGAGGCGCACGAGGAGCACTTCCGCTCGGTTCTGTGGCGCATCAACGTCGACGCCGACGAACAGGGACGCGGCGTCGGTCGCTACGCCCTCCGCGCCCTGCTGGACGAGGCGCGCTCCCGCGGCATGGACCACGTCGACGTCATCTACGAACCGGGCGTCGGCGGCCCCGAGGCGTTCTTCCTCCGCGCGGGCTTCGAGCCCGTCGGAGAGACGGAGTACGGCGAGACCATCGGCCGCGTCCACATCTGACGCGGCGGCGAGCCGCGGGTACGGCGTCAGCGGAGGTCGCGGCGCACGAACGACCACGCGCCCGCCGTCAGCGCAGCCGCGGCCCAGGCCGCAGCGACCGCGACCGCGGCTCCCGGCGTCGGACCGACGGAATCGCCGATGCCCAGCGCGGCGAGATCGAGGCCGACGGCGCGCAGCATCGCGGGGAGCGGCAACCAGGCCACGATGTCGGGCCACAGGGGTGCCACCATCAACGCGATGCTTATCGAGAACGGCGCCACGAACAACGCCGGCAGATGCGCCTGGACCAGGAGCCCCACGCCGAGTCCCCATACGGCCGAGGCTCCTCCCACGCCGAGGACGGCGAGGACGGCGGGGGCGTCGAGCCCGACGAGACCGAAGGCGGGTGCCAGCGCGAGCCGCCCGCCGAGCACCGCGGTCGCGGCCACGAGCACGCCCCCGACCGCGGTGAACGGGACCCGCCCGGTGAGGGCCCAGCGGCGCGGCTGCAGCGTGGCACGCTGCGCCACGACTCCCGTGCGGCGGTCGATCGTGTAGCGGAACGAGCCGTAGATCGCGGCCATCACGGCGGCGTACACGCCGATCACGGTCGACAGCGGCCCCACCACCAGCGCCTTCGCGTCGTCGGGGGCGCCGGCAGCGTCGCCGGGGATACCGGCCGCGATCGAGGCCGAGAGCACCAGCGCGGCCGCGCAGACCCCGGCGAGTGGCAGGTCCGCCGCGAAGCTCCGGCCCTGCGCGGCGAGTGCGCGCCCCATCCGCACCGGGAAGGATGCGGCGGGCCGCGTGGCACCGGTCACGTGAACCTCCGACGTCCGACGACCCACGCGCACACCGTCAGGGCGAAGGTCCAGGCCAGGGCCACCGCCAGGCCGGCACCCGGCGTGAGCAGACCGGGGTGGTTCTGCGGCGAGGCCAGGGCCGCGAGCGACAGTCCCGGCAGGAACCGCGCGACATCGGGCGCGGTGCCCAGCAGCGCGAGTTCGAAGGCGATCGGACCGGCCAGCACGATCGCCGCCGCGACGTAGTAGTTGCCGACGATCCAACCGATCGACGCACCCATCACCGCCCCGAGGAGCGCCGCCGGGAACGCCCCGAGCACCGTCGAGATAGCCGCCGCGGGCAGCGCGAAAGCCCGCCCGTTCACCCCCAGCACGATCGCCACGACCCCGCACCACACCGCGACCAGCCCGGCGGTGAGCACGAGGCCGACGACGACCGCCGCGACCCCCTTGCCGAGGAACGCCCGCGTGAATCCGACCTGCACGATGGATCTGCCCATCGATCCGTAGTAGAACTCGCGGGTGACGCCGAAGGCGCCCGCGAACGCCGCGACGACGAACGTCCACGCCACTGGAGCGAAGAGCAGCGGCGCCGCGTGCGTGGCATCCAGGCTCGTCATGCGGCCCAGGGTGTCGTCGCTGGTGAGGATGATGACGGGGATGAACCCCGCCAGCAGAAGGACCGCGAGCGTATTGGCCCCGCTGTGGGCGCGCAGGATCTCGGCCCGGATCGCCCCGATCACGCCCGGGTCCCTTCGACGAGCTCGAAGTACCGGTCCTCGAGGGAGTCGCCGTCTCCGCGTACGAGGTCGGCGAGGGCGCCGGAGTACAGCACCTTCTGGTTCAGGATGACGACTTCGTCGACCGTGTGCTCGAGCTCGGCAAGCTGGTGACTCGAGACGAGGACCGAGCCGCCGGCCGCGGCGAACGCGCGGAGGTACCGCCGCAGCCAACGGATGCCGTCGGGGTCGAGGCCGTTGGACGGCTCGTCGAGCACCAGCGTGCGAGGCGCGCCGATGAGCGCCGCGGCGAGTCCGAGCCGCTGGACCATCCCGGTGGAGAACGACTTCACCCGCCTGCGGGCATCGTTCGTGAGCCCGACCTCGTCGAGCACCTCGTCGACGCGACGACGGGGCGCACCGACGGCGAGGCGCGCGATCTCGAGGTGGCGCCGGGCGGTGATGCCGACTTCGAAACCGAATCCGTCCATCTGCACGCCGACGTGCGCCGACGGCTGGGCGAGACGAGCGAAAGGCACACCGTCGATGAGGGCCGCTCCGTCGGTCGGCGCGGACAGACCGACGACGGCGCGGAGCGTCGTGGACTTGCCCGCCCCGTTCGGTCCGAGCAGCCCGACGATGCTGCCGCGGCGCACCGCGAACGAGACGTCGTCGACGGCCGTGCGCGAACCGTAGGTCTTGGTGAGGTGGCGCACCTCGATGGCGTTGTCGGTCATGTGCGGTCTTCCTGAGGGTCGTCGAGCGAGGGGAACAGCGAGGCGAGAAGTGCCGAGACGGGATCGGCCACGTGGGTGGACCACACGTGCGAGAGCAGAGAGCGCGTGCCGAGGTGCACGACCGCGCGTCCGCCCGCCGGGACCACCGCGTCGACGGGCACGTCGATCACTCCGACGGCGACGGCGTCGACCTCGACACCGGAGACCTCCACGGGGGCGAAGGCCGAGATCGGCACCGCGTGCGATCGCGGATGCTCCGGATGCGCGACCCCCGAGGCCACGGGCGCGTCGCCGAGGATGCCCCGGGTGGAGAGCACGACCGGGGTGCCGTCGTCGAGCGGGACCGTTGCGGCGGAGTCGGCGGGCACGACCAGCAGCGTGCGCGCACCGTCGACGGCGAAGCCCGCGGAGCGCACGTCCGCGACAGGGATCACCCCGGCCGCCCCGAGGATCGCGGCGACGAGGGTCGCCCCGACCAGGAGGAACCGCACGCGCCCCCGCCCCTTCCGTGCGCCGGCCGCGAGCCACCGCACCACCGGAGCGCCGACCGCGAGGAGGATCGCGACCTGCAGGACAAGTACGAGGAGTGCGCCCACCGGGCCCGCCCCCGACAGGGCGCCCACGGCGCGCTCGAGGGCGAACCACACCAGCGCGGTGGGGACGAGGACGCTGAGCACGCCGAACGGCACGCTCCACCACCGCACCAGTGCCCGCGGTTCGCGCTCGGCGCCGAAGAGCACCCGGCGGACGGCCGCCCCGGCGTCGGCCATCGTGCGCGCACGAAGGTTCGGCTCGTCGATCGCGCTCATCAGCGCGATGTAGCCGTCGAACCGGACGAAGGGCACGAGGTTGACCACGACGACGGTCGCGCACGCGCACGCGAGCAGGAGCAGCGTCCGGCGCGTGTCGGTGTCGACGGCCGCGAGCGCGCACAGCGCCGCGGCTCCGGCGAGCACGGCGTGCACCGCGGGGCCGGCGAGGGCGATGACGACACGGGACGCCCGGGAGGGCAGCCGCCAGGCATCCGTGACATCGACGAAGAACGCCGGACCCAGGTAGAGGAGCATCACGCCCGCGCGGCGGGGCCGTGCACCCGCGTGCGCGAGGCTCACTCCGTGCGCCACCTCGTGGGCGAAGGTCGCGCACACCAGGACGAGAGCGACCACGAGCACGTCGGTCAGCGGGAGCGGAGAGGTGAGGGCCGTCATCGCCTCGCCGGACTGCGCGACCAGCGCGATCCCGCCGAGGAGCACGACCGCCGCGATCGGCCACCGCATCCACCCCACCAGGGCCGGACGAAGCACGCGATGCAACGCGGCGAAGAGTTGGGGCGCGCGCAGGGTCGCGAACTGGATCGTCAGCGGCGGGCGATACGTCACACGCCCGGCCGTCCGCCGCTCGGATCCGTGCAGCAGACCGGCGCGCCGGAATCGGTCGAGGAGGTCGGCGAACTCCGCCGCGGAGTGCGCGGGTGCGAAGCGTCGACGCAGCTCGTCGACGCTGGTCGCCCCGTCCATCGCCCGCAGCGTCTGTGCGACCGCGGTCGACACGCGCGAGACGGGCACGCCGTCGACGGTGACGAGCCAGTGGTCCGCGTCCGCTCCGGGTTCGAGACGGACGGATGCCGACACCCGCGGATCCGCGGCGACCTCGGGGGTCCGCGCTTCACGCGTCATGGGCACCTCCGTCGTCGACCCCGGTGCGCAGGAGGAGCATGCCCTCGCCGTCGGCGACCCCGGGGCTGCGCACGGGGATCGTCGCGGGCGGGCGGAATCCGTTCTGCTCCAACTCGGCCGCGACGGTCGCGGCATCGAGCAGCTGCAGACGGGTGGTCAGCACGGGCACGGGCTCCGGGGGCGCGGGCAGCGGCAGTGGCATCCAGTTGACCACCCGGCGGGAACCGTCGGGGTCGACCTGCTGCGATTGCAGGTAGCGGGTCACGCGGTCGCCGGATGCGACCGAGATCTCGCGATCGCCCGAGGTGCGCAAAGCGCGCAGGGCCTCATCACCCGCGACCGACAGCAGCAGGGTGCCGGTCGGCGCGAGGTGGCGTCGGACGGCGCGGAAGAGACGTCGGCGATCGTCTCGGTCGAGCAGGGTGATCGACGTGGCCGCGATCACCACGAGGTCGAACTCGCGACCGAGGTCGAAGGCGCGCATGTCCGCGACGACGAGGTCGCAGGGGGCGCCCGGCGGCAGAGCATCGCTCAGCCGCTGCAACATCGAGGGAGACAGGTCGAGCGCGGTGACGGACTTCCCGACGCGCAGGAGCGGGAGCGTGACCCGGCCGCTTCCGGCCGCGAGGTCGAGGACCGCGGGTCCGCTGCGACGCGCCACGGCGAGGACCTCCCCGATCTCGGATCTGTCGGGACCGACGAGCTCGTCGTAGAAACGCGCGCCGTCGCCCGCGTACACGTCGCGGGGCTCGGCGCGACGACCGGCGTCGTCCAGGAGTCGGTGCACGGACAGGGTGAGCGGAGCGGTCATGGATCCTCGTTCCGGGGGCGGTGGGCTGCGGAACCGTCGAGGGGGACACGTACGGGACGTCTCCCCCTCGACGGCGGCGATCAGGTGGCGATGGCGACCGTCGCGGCAGCGATGGCGATGATGTAGCTGGCGTGCTCCCACCACTCCATCGGGGCGTCGAGCTCGTCGAGCTCGTCGAAGCGCAGAGCGAGATCGTTGGTCATGTGTCACCTCCTCGGGTGCCGACAAGGACTGGATGCCGCGGGCGCGGCACCCGTGAGCGGGTTCAGGTGGCGGAGAGGGCGAGGAACCCCAGGGCCACTCCGTAGCTGAAGCCGCGGAACCAGTCCCATCCGTCGTCGGGGGCGTCCATCGAGTCGAGCTCGACGAACTCCAGCGTGGGCGTCATGTGCATGTCACCTCCTCGGGGTCGTGTCGGACGAGCGGCTGAGCGTCACGTGGCGATCGCGACACCGATGCCGACCACGGCCAGACCGCCCAGGACGCCCTTGTAGAAGCTCTCCCAGCTGGGGGTCTCGAGGGCGTCGAGCTCGTCGAACCGCAGCTGCGGCGAAGGCGTGGAAGACGTCATTGTCATCACCTCCTCCCTCTGCTCTCGGGGGCGAGCGGGGGCAGGAGGCGTGACCCCTCGGCGGACGGGTTCGGGTCCCATCGCGCTCGATCGAGGACGTCACGCACGTCGGGGGCCGTGATCCCGGGGAGGGCCGGCCCCCGACGTGCCCACCGCCGCTCCACCCGTCCGGCGATCGACGCCAGGGCGTCCTCGCTCGGGCGCGGCGCGAGCGGCAGCCCCCAGCGCGCGACGAGGGCGTCGATGCCGGCCGCCGGAGCGAGCGGGAGCCGCGCCTCGCGGACCACCTCGCGCCAGAACGCCTCCAGCGGCCCGAGCGATCCCCAGCGGGAGTCGCCGTCCTCGATGCGCTGCCACACGCGGGAGACGACCGACGCCGTCGCCCGCATCTTCGTCGTTCGGGCGACGAAGGACACCTCGTTGGCGAGGTACCAGTGGCGGGGGCTGAAGGGCGCGCGTCCGCGGAGCGCGGCGCTGCGCTGCGTGGCCGCGCTGCACCGGGCGATCCGCAGGCGTGCGGCGTCCGAGAGCGGGCCGTCACCGAGCGCGACCAGGGCGCGTGCCAGGATCACCGCGTGCGCCGTCGCGCGCGGATGCGCCCGGGCCGCGGTGCTCGCGCCGGCGAGACGCAGGAGGGCCTCGAGGCAGCCGGCTCGCACGTCGCGGGCATCGAGCGAGCGGTAGTTCACGTCGTCCAGGACGGCGTACCGCGGCCGCAGCACCTCGCCGAGCAGGAGGCACTGCCCTCCGGCCGTGCGGACGATCGCGACCGCATTGGACTCCGCCGATGTACCGACGGTCGTCGGCACGGCCACGACGTCGATGCCCGCGGCATCCCCCTCGGGGATCCGCACGACCGGGGCGCCGTCGGCGCGGGCGAGCGCCCAGTCGAGCGTTCGGGGAGCGGAGACGCCGATCGCGGCGACGTTCACCGCGTCGATCGTGGTTCCGCCGCCGATCGCGACGACGACCCCCGCCCGAGCGGCGCGCACGCGTTCGCTCAGGTGGGCGACCGCCGTGGCATCCAGTTCTGCGGGATCGACCGCGATGACCGTGTCGATGGACTCGAGACCGCGCGCGAGGTGTGCGATCCGCTCGTCGACCACGACCGCCGCGCGGCGGCCCGACGTGATCGCGGCGCAGGCCGCCGGCGTGATCGCCGAGCCCGCGACGAGGGTCGACCGCCGTCGCCGGATCGCTGCGCTCACGGGGCGACCTCCGACACGCGCGAGAGCCCGACACGGATCGCCGTGTCCAGCTCGGCGAGATCGCCGTCGTCGAACCCGTACGCGGGGATGAGCTGGATGCCGTCGACCCCCGGATGCACGACCGCGCCCGCGTCGCCGATCGCGGCGACGACGTCTGCCACGCGTTCGGCGGGCAGTCGCGGAGTCGCTCCCGACGAAACGGACGACCGCGCCGGTGTGGTCGACGGTCGCGACGCGCCGGGCTCGGCGAGGGCCACGGCGAGGAAGGCTCCGCGTCCGCGCACCCCGACCGCGAGCCCGTCGCGCACCAGTCCGTCGGCGAGCGCGCGCAGCCGCTCACCCAGCCGGCCGACGGTGGCACGCACGTCGGTGCGGCGGACCTCCTCGACGACGGTGCGAATCGCGGCCGCGACGGCCGGTGTGCCGGCCTGCGTCTCCCCGTGCACGAACGTCGCGCCGCGGTCGCGGAAGCCGGCCACGATGCGGGGGCTCACCAACAGCGCGGCGGCGCCGAGTGCGCCGTTGGTCAGCGCCTTCGAGAGCACCAGGACATCGGGCGGGCGCGACCACTCCCCCGAGGCGAACAACGCTCCGGTGCGCCCGAAGCCCGTGGCGACCTCGTCGGCCACGAGCAGGAAACCATGCGCGTCGCGGAGGTCGAGCACCGCGTCGATGAACGCGGGGTCCAGCGGGTGGGCGCCACTGCCCAGGAGCGGCTCGATCACCACCGCGGCGACCCGCGCTCCCTCGCGGCGCAGCAGTGCCGTCAGCTCCGCCCCGCTGTCGGCGTGGTCGACGTGCCGCACCGCACGCCGGTCGAGGGCGTACGCGCCCTGACCGAGCGCGTCGCCGCTCAGGGCGTGGCTGCCGTACATCGTGCCGTGGTAGCTGCCGCGCAGACCCACGACGAGCGTGCGTGCCCGATCGCCCCGCTCGACGTGATGCTGTCGGACGAGCTTCATCGCGGCATCATTCGCTGCGCCCCCGGAGGTGGAGAAGATCACGCGCTCGTAGGCGTCGCGACCGGCGAGACCGAGCAGGGCATCGGCGGCCTCTTGCGCCGGACGATGGACGCCGCGGAAGAGCGACAGGTAGGACGCGTCGCGGAGGGCAGCCGCGACCGCCTCGGCGATGCCCTCATGCCCATACCCGAGGGGCACGTTCCACAGGCCGCTCGTTGCGCACAGCCGGACCGATCCGTCCGCGTAACGGATGCGGTGCCCGGATGCGGACACGGCGATCCGTCCGGGGTCGACCACTGGGTCCGCGGGCGACAGCGCCGGCCAGACGGGGCTCATGCCCCTCCCCCGACGACAGCGCCGGGCACCGGTACGCCCGTGCGCACGCCCAGGAGGTCTGTCGCCTCGGCGCAGAGTCGGAGCGCCGCGGCCGCGGAGACGCCCAGTTCGTGTGCCACGCGCTCGGCCGCGCGGGCCGCGTCGGGCGAGGTCTGCACCGCCGCCACGACCGTCGCCGTGGCCGCGGGAACACGCTGTCGACGACGCGTGCGCACGTCGACGAGGAGGAGACCTGCGGGCGTGGTCACGAGGAACGGGTCGTCGGGATGGGGCTGCGTCATGCCGGCTGTGTCGAGCACCGACCAGCCGAACCCGTCGATCGACCCCGCCCCGGGCTCGAGTCCCAGCGCCGCGACCACCTCGGCCGCGTACCGATAGCGCCCGAGCCAGGGCCGCGCCGCGAGGTCGGCCGCCACGCGCTCGGGCAGCGTGATGCCCGCGATGGCCGTCCACCGCGGCACGGGTGTCGTCAGCGCCGTGCCGACGGGGCCGACAGCACCGCCCTGCGCCCCCGCGGTCGCGCTGCCGTCGCCGTGCACGTGGAGCGAGACCGGCGCTGCCTCCGCGAAGGGAGCGTCGAGGACGGCGGCATCGGCGAGACGCAGCCGCCCGTCGATCAGAGGCGCCGTGAAGACGCCCGTGTCGCGGGCGAGCTCGGCGTCGTCGAGGAAGGCTCCCCACCCGTCGGCGTCGAGGAACCGGACGGCGGTGGGACCGATGAGTTCGACGTAGGCGGCCGCCGCGTAGTGCTGGAGTTCGACGGTGTATCCGGCCACGTGCAGGGTGTCGCCGACATCGTCGAAAGCACCGCTGTAGCGGACGACATGAGCCACCGTGTCGACGCGCGCGTCGGCCGGGACGAACAACACGTCATCGCGGCCGAGGGCTGCCGCTGCGGGAGCGGTGGGCGCGTCGGGAGCACAGAACACGGCCTGTCGGAACGACTCGTGCCGGCCCGTGATCCACTCCACGACCATGCGCGCATCGCGCGCATCGACTGCCCCTCCGGTCACCGGATACATCCCCTCGCCACTGCCCCGCGCACTTCCGGAGCGCGGGGACCCTCCGTCGAAACGGGGGTCGAGAAGAAATGTATACATGCCGCCGAGACGCGGCGAGGCACGCGGGGGCCGAATCACCCGACCCGGAAGAGGCGCTCACCCCGCGCCGCGAACACGTCAGGTTCGGCACGACAAGCGAACGGATGCCACGACCGCAAGGCCGTGGCATCCGTCCTCCGATCCGTCAGACGAGCGACTCCCGCCACGCGGCGTGCAGCTGCGCGAACTTGCCGGTCCCGGCGATGAGCGCGTCCGGGGCGTCGTCCTCGATGATGCGACCGTGCTCCATCACGAGCACACGGTCGGCGATGGCGACCGTCGACAGCCGGTGGGCGATGATGATCGCCGTGCGGTCGGCCAGCAGCGTCTGCAGCGCGTCCTGGATGAGGCGCTCGCTGGGGATGTCCAGCGACGCCGTCGCCTCGTCGAGGATCAGCACCGCGGGATCGGCGAGGAAGGCCCGAGCGAACGAGATCAGCTGCCGCTGCCCCGCCGACACGCGTCCGCCGCGCTTGTTCACGTCGGTGTCGTAGCCGTCGGGCAGCTTCTCGATGAACCCCTCGGCCCCCACCGCCCGGGCGGCGGCACGGATCTCGTCCATCGTCGCGTCGGGCTTGCCCAGCGCGATGTTGTCGGCCACGGTCCCGCTGAACAGGTACGCCTCCTGCGTCACCATGACGATCGCGCGCCGTAGGTCCTTCGGGTGCAGCCGCCGCAGGTCGACGTCGTCGAGCGTGACGGCCCCCTTCGTGGGGTCGTAGAAGCGCGAGATGAGCTTCGCGAGCGTCGTCTTGCCGGCGCCCGTGGTGCCGACGAGGGCGATCGTCTGTCCGGCGGGGATGTCGAGCGAGAAGTGCGGCAGGATGACGCGCCCCTCCGAGTACCCGAACGTGACCTCGTCGAAGCGGACGTGCCCGCGGGCGCTCCACAGGTCGACGGGGTCGACCGGGTCGGGGACCGTGGGCTCCTCCTCGAGCACGCCCGAGACCTTCTCGAGCGCCGCGGTGGCCGACTGGTACGAGTTGAGGAAGAATGCGACCTCTTGCAGCGGGGCGAAGAAGTTGCGGACGTACAGCACGGCCGCGGCGAGCACACCGATCTCGAGCGCGCCACCAATCACCCGGCCGCCGCCCCACAGGAGCACGAGGGCGACCGAGACGGATGCCACGGCCATCAGGGCCGGCTCGAAGGTACCGAACAGGCGGATCGAGCGCATGTTCACGTCGCGGTACTGGCCCGCGAGCTCACCGAACTCCTCGTCGTTGCGCGGCTCCTTGCGGAAGGCCTTCACGGCGCGGATGCCGGTCATGCTCTCGACGAACTTCACGATCACCTGCGCGCTGACCACGCGAGACTCTCGGTAGATGACCTGCGACCGCCCGTAGAACCAACGCATCAGCAGGAACAGCGGAAGGCCCATGACGGTGAGGACGAGGCCGGACTGCCAGTCGATGAGGAACAGTGCGACGAGGGTGAACAGGCCGTACAGCACGCCCGAGACGAGCTCGTTCAGCCCCCCGTCCAGCAGCTCGCGGATCGTGTCGAGGTCGCTCGTCTGGCGCGAGATGATGCGGCCCGACGTGTACGACTCGTGGAACTCCAGACTCAGGCGCTGGGTGTGCAGGAAGATGCGCTTGCGCAGGTCGAGCATGACCGCCTGCGTGAGGCGCGCCGCGACGACGACGTACCAGCCGATCAGGACCGCACCGCCGATGCCGGCCGTGAGGTAGATCGCCACGACGAGGATGGTCGGCATCCAGTCGTTGTTCTGAATGACCGCGGGCAGGGCGTTGTCGATGCCGAAGGCGATCAGGGCGGGACCCGCGACCCGCAGCGCCGTCGAGACGACGAGCACGGCGGCGGCGAGCACGAGCTGCCAGCGCAACGGCGACACGAGCGAGCCCAGCAGACGCAGGGATCGCTGGCGGATCGCGCGGCTCTCGACGCGCGTGTAGTCCGAGCGATCCTCGCCGCTGGTCCCGGAGACGGTGGTGGCGCTCATCGGGTGGGCTCCTTCTCGGAGGTGGTGTCATCGGCCGCGGCGGTTCGGCCGCCGTCGGATCGGATGACCGGGATCGCCCCGGTCTGCGCCTCGCGCTCGGCCTCGGCCTCTTCGAGGCTCGAGATGACGTGACGGTACGCGTCGCTCTCGCGCAGCAGATCCGAGTGCGCGCCGACGGCGGCGATGCGCCCGTCCTGCAGCAGCGCGACACGGTCGGCGAGCGTCACGGTCGAGGGCCGGTGGGCCACGACGAGGGCCGTGGTCTCGCTCAGCACCTGCCGCAGCGCGTCCTCGACGAGGGCCTCGGTGTCGACGTCGAGAGCCGACAGCGGGTCGTCGAGCACGAGCACCGCGGGCCGGGCCGCGACCGCCCGGGCGAGAGCGAGACGCTGCCGCTGACCGCCGGACAGGCTCAACCCCTCCTCGCCGATGACGGTGTCCACACCGTCGGGCAGGTCGTGGACGAAGTGCGCCTGCGCCACTTCGAGAGCCTCGCGCAGGACGGCCTCGGCTTCGGGCGACCCCGGCGGGAGTTCTTCCCGGCCGAGCAGCACGTTCTCGCGCACCGTCTGCGAGAACAGCGTCGCGTCCTCGAACGCCATGCCCACGTGCCGACGGAGTTCGGACAGACGCAGCTCGCGGACGTCGACGCCGTCGAGGAGCACGCGCCCGCCCGTGACGTCGTACAGGCGTCCGGGCAGCGTGGTGAGAGTGGTCTTGCCGGAACCGGTCAGCCCCACGAGGGCCATCGTCTCCCCCGGACGCAGGCTCAGATCGACCCCGTCCAGCAGATCGGGCTCGGAGTCCGCGGCATCCTGGTACCGGAAGTGGACACCCTCGAACACGAGCTCCCCGCGGGGCGCGGCGATCGTGCGGGGCTCTGCGGGGTCGACGATGGTGTTCTGCTCGTCGAACACCTCGAAGATACGGTCGGTCGCGGTGCGCGCGTCCAGCAGGAACGAGAACAGGAAGCCGATCGACTCCATCGGCCACCGCAGCACCGTGGCCATGGCGAAGAACGCCACGAGCTCGGGGATCTGCAGCTCTCCGAGCTGGGTCAGCACGATGCCGGCCCCCAGGCACACCGCGAACGCGATGTCGGGCAGCAGCACGAGCCAGAACCAGATCCACCCGATCGCACGGGCCTTCCCGAGCTCGGTCTCGCGCAGCGACTCCGCCTGCCGCGTGAACTTCTGCAGCGCGTGCTTCCCGCGGCCGAAGGCCTTGAGGACACGGATGCCGTGGACGCTCTCTTCCACCGAGGTGGCCAGGTCGCCCGCCTGGTCCTGGCTCTGCCGGGCGAGCGCGCCGTAGCGCTTCTCGAAGCGGTAGCCGGCGTACCACAGCGGCGCCGACGCGATCAGGAAGAGCGTGCCCAGGAGCCAGTGCCAGCGGAAGAGCAGGACGGCGCCGATGAGGATCGTCAGGACGTTGACGATCAAGAGGATCAGGCCGAACGCCAGCCAGCGGCGCAGCATGCTGATGTCCTGCATCATGCGCGAGAGCAGCTGCCCCGACTGCCACCGGTCGTGGAAGGCGACGGGCAGACGCTGCAGCCGCGAGTAGAACGATTGGCGGAGGTCGTACTCGACCTTGGTCGCGGGGGCGAGTACGAACCAGCGGCGCAACCACACCATGCCGGCTTCGGCCAGCCCCAGCCCGAGGATGAGGAGGGCGCCCCAGGCCAACTGACCGGGGTCGCCCGAGCTGATGGGACCGGCGACCAACTGCTCGAGGACGAGCGGGATCGCCAGGGCGAGGACGCTCGCACCCAAGGCGCTCACGGCACCGAGCGCGAGGCGCGGGAGCACCGGCCGGGCGATCGGAAGCAAGCGCGCGAGCGAGCGGGGTGTCGAGAGATGCGGGCGGGACGGTGCGGTGGTCATGATCCTCGTGGGGTCGAAGCGACGCGCCGGAGTGGGCGCGGGAAAGGGGATGCCAGGGGGGAACCGGCGGAGGTCCGCCGGGCGTGCGACGCGCGAGCGGTCGGAGCGCTACGGGCGGGCGACGGCGGAGAAAGCGGCACGCACGACGGGGGCGTCGATCTGGTCCATGGCATCCTCCTCGATCGGTACACAGCCACCGGGGGGCGCGGCAGCTTTTCAGGATATGCCTGAGAGATCCCTGGAGGCAAGACTCGATTCGAGCGTCCGGGCGCCGTCCGCTGCCGCGGGCTCCGGTGCCCGAGGGGTCACGCCGCGGCTTCGCGCTCGAGCAGGCGGCGCTTGACGTCGATCCCCCACGCGAATCCGCCCATCGTCCCGTCCCCGCGGAGCACCCGGTGGCACGGCACGAAGAGCGCCGGCGCGTTCCGGGCGCAGATGGATGCCGCCGCCCGCACCGCCGTGGGAGAGCCCAGGGCGGTCGCGAACCCGGTGTAGGTGAGCGGCTGCCCGGGACGGATACCGCGCAGGGCGGCCCACCCCCGCTGCTGCAGCGGCGTGCCGAACTGCGCGACCTCGACGCCGTCGATCGCGGCGATGTCGCCGTCGTAGTAGGCGCGGACGGCGCCGGCGGCCCGGGTCTCGCCCGTGACGACGGACACCGGACGGTGGGCGGGTCGCAAGCGCGCGAGCACGGCATCCGTGTCGTCGGTCCAGCCCGCGACCAGCACGCGGTCGGCGTCGTCGGCGAGGATCGCGAAGGGGCCGTCGGGGGTGTCGACGAACTGCAGGGTCGCGGCGGTCACGGTGCTCACGGGGCGGGCTCGCTTTCGGTGGGAGACGGGACGGTGTCGGTCGCGCGCCACGCCTGGGTGACGGGCGCGGCGTACCAGTAGTGCGCCATCGCGTAGCTGCGCCACGGAGCGAGCCGGTCCGACCAGGCCGTGAATCCGGCGGCGTCGGACGGAAGGCCGAGGGCTGCGGCACCCGCGCGCGCGGCGACGTCGCCCGGCAACAGGACGTCGGGGTCGCCCAGCACACGCATGCGCACGTAGTCGGCGGTCCACGGGCCGATCCCCCGCAGCGCGAGGAGACGGGCGCGCTGTTCCGCGCCGTCGTCGCCGGGACCCAGAGCGAGCGAGCCGTCGGCGAGTGCGGCGGCGGTCGTGACGATCGCCCGGCGACGGGCCTCGGGCCCGCGCAGCACGTCGATGCCGCGTTCCGCGATCACGGCGGGCTCAGGAAACAGCGTCATCGGCGAGCCACCGATCTCGGTGGCCTCTCCCAGCTCGGCAGAGAGGCGGCCCTGCATCGTGCGGGCCGAGGCGACGCTGATCTGCTGACCGATCATCGCCCGCAGCAGCATCTCACCGGCATCCATGGCGCCGGGCACCCGCACGCCCGGGATCGCGGCGACGGCGGGCGCGAGCTCGGGGTGCCGTGCCAGTGCCTCGTCGATCGCGAGCGGATCGGCGTCGAGGTCGAACAGGCGGCGGACGCGCGCGATGAGCGTGCCGAGGTCGGCGAGGGCGGTCAACCGGGCGCGCAGACGCAGCCGCGAATCGGCGTCGCGACGCACCTCGAACCACGCCGGTCCGCCCGGGAGCCGCACGACCCGGGCGAACGACGCGTCTCCGCCGCTCTCGACGCCGGGGACGGCGTGCGCCCGCATCCAGCCGAACAGCCCTACCGTGTCGATCGGCCCGCGGACGGGCAGCGCCAGGTCGATCTCGCCGACGGGGACCACCCCGGCGGCCCGCGTCCGACGTGCCCGGAGGGCGGTGGGCGACATGCCGAACACCTCGCCGATCGTCTCGGTGAACTGCCGGACGCTGGAGAACCCCGACGAGAAGGCCACGTCGGTCGACGACAGGTCGGTGCCCACCAGCAGCGCGCGGGCGGTGTGGGCGCGCTGCGCCCGGGCCAGGGCGAGCGGTCCGGCACCGAGTTCGGCGGTGAGCAGCCGCCCGAGGTGACGCGCCGAGTAGCCCAGGCGCCGCGCGAGTCCGGGGACGCCCTCGCGATCCACCACGCCGTCGGAGATGAGGCGCATCGCCCGGGCCGCCACGTCTCCGCGGACGTCCCACGCGGGAGAACCGGGGGCGGCCTCGGGGAGGCACCTCTTGCAGGCGCGGTAGCCCGCCTCGTGCGCTGCCGCGGACGTGGCGTAGAACGTCACGTTCGCCTCTTTCGGCGTGCGGGCCGGGCAGCTGGGCCGGCAGTAGATGCCCGTCGAACGCACGGCGGTCACGAACTGCCCGTCGAAGCGGCGGTCGCGCGACTGGATCACCCGGTAACGCTCGTCGAAGCCCCGGGCCTCTGTCGCGGTGATCGTCATGGCATCCACCCTGCCACCGACCTCCGACACTGTCCGGCGGAAATCGGACACGAGGATGCCGGTGCGGCGGCGCCGCACGCGGGTTCGTACCGTGCACGCCAGCCGCTGAGCCGCAAGCCGACCCCGATTCGGGGCGCGTTCTTCTGTTTGGGGCGCGGAATCCCACGCCCCGAACGGAGAATCGCGCCCCGAACCCGGCTGCCGCGAGCCCTCGGCCGCGGGCTCAGCGCTCGGTGATCGCGAAGCCGCCCGCGGGTAGCACCACCGTCGTCTCGCCGTCGAACGCGGTCGTGCGCAGCAGCGCTCCGCGCGCGTCGTACACCCGCACCGTCCCGCCGCCCGAGACGGTCGTCCGCTGCGCGGCCGGGGCGCTGGAGTGCACGAGCTCGCTACGGCTGTCACCGCCCGCCAGCACCAGGCGCGACACCCACGGCCGCACGATCAGCCCGTCGAGCACGAGGTCGCCGCGCAGCGCGGTGACGTCGACCGTGCTGCGACGTTCCGGGACCGGCGCCCGCAGGGCGTGCGGCAGCAGCGCTCCCGCCGTGGGCGAGATGCCCTGAGCGGGACCGGTGACCTTCAGCGCGCCGTTCCCGCGCCAGCGCGAGAGAGACGTCTCCCCCGGCTGCGAGAACACGACGGGTTCGACCCAGCGACGGGAGTCCGAGGGACCGATGTCCCACGTGGCGCTCTGCCCTGGGCGCAGGGTGAGCGCGTCGCCCGACCAACTGGACTCTCCCGTCCAGGACTCCGGCGTCGACACCGTGCCGTCGGTGGCCGTGGCATCCTCGGCTTCGACGAACGACAGTCCGACGCGGTCCGCGACCGAGGTCAGCGCCGTCGCCCGCGCAGCGATGTCGGGGTGGGCGTCGAGCGCGAGCGCGGTGAGCAGGCCGTGCATCGTCGACTCGGCCCCGCTGTTGCGGTTGACCGTGCCATCGGGCTGCAGGCCGTCGAAGGTCACGCCCGTCGCGGGGTCGTACATCTGTGCGGCGGCGTGGTTGGCGCCGAAGAACCACGCCGCCTGCATCCCGGCCAGTTCGGCGAACGCCGACGAGCCGGTGGTGTCGGCGAGAGCGACGAGCGACTGCACCCGCGAGTCGGCGCCATAGGCGATCTGCACCCGGTCGGTGGGGCTCGGGAACCAGCCGTTGTCGGGGCCACCCGCCGTCAGCAGCGTCGTCGTGAACCCCATCGCGTCGGCGATCGCGGGATCTGCCAGCGCGGGGTCATCCAG
>NZ_CAKKMM010000042.1:0-19025 GCF_918698205.1 Microbacterium sp. Bi128
CCCACGCCCACCCCGGATCCCCTCGCGGGGCTCCGCCTCGAGGACCGGGTCGGGCAGATGTTCATGGTCGGGACGTCGGTGGACGGCGCCGACCCGATCACGCTGGCCGCGGTCCGCGACGACCACGTCGGCGGGATCTTCCTGCACGGCCGCTCCGACGCGGGCGTGCAGCCCACCGCCGATCTCGTGAGCGGCTTCACCTCGGTCGTCCCGCCGGGCGGCCCCGAGCTGTGGGTCGCGACGGACCAGGAGGGCGGAGACGTCCAGGTGCTGTCGGGGCCGGGGGTCGACGGCATCCCGTTCGCCCGCGATCAGGGAGCGTGGGATGACGCGACGCTGCGCGCGAACGCCGCCACGTGGGGCCGGCAGCTCGCTGATGCCGGCGTGAACATGAACCTCGCGCCCGTCGCCGACATCGTGGACAGCCCCGAGGCCGCGGGCGACAATCCGCCGATCGGTCAGTTCAACCGCCAGTACGGCTACGACGGCCCGACCGTCGCGGCGAAGGTCGGCGCGTTCGCGCAGGGAATGCGCGACGGCGGGATCCTGCCCACGTTCAAGCACTTCCCGGGACTCGGTCGCGTGACCGAGAACACCGACACGCGCAGCGATGTCACGGACGACGTCGTCACCGCCGACGGCCCGGACGTGGGCGTGTACTCGGCGGTGCTGCCGCAGGGGCCGGCGATCGTGATGCTCTCGACCGCGATCTACGTCCGCATCGACCCGAGCGCTCCGGCGGCGTTCTCGCCGACCGTGGTGGACGTCCTGCGCGACACGGTCGGGTTCGACGGCGTCGTCACCGTCGACGACCTCTCGGCCGCGCGGCAGGTGCAGCCCTGGTCCCCCGCCGATCGCGCGGTGCTCGCCATCGACGCCGGCATCGACCTGCTGCTGGTGTCGGCCGATCCTTCGGTGTACCCCGAGATGCGGCAGGCCGTCCTCGCTCGCGCGCAGACCGACCCGGCGTTCGCGGCGAAGGTGGATGCCGCCGCCACCCGCATCCTCGCCGCGAAGGCCGCGATGCCCTGACGCCCCAGCTCGCGATAAACGCCGTTCCTTCGCAGAAACGCTGCGGCGCAGCGTGTTTCGGGAGGAACAGCGTTTATCGGTGCCGCTCGGCCCCGCCGTCCCGGGATAGGCTGAAAGGCTGTGTCCGTCGAACCCGTCATCGTCTACCCGCCCGAGCTGCCCGTCAGCGCCGCGCGGGACGAGATCGCGCGCGCCATCCGCGACCACCAGGTCGTGATCGTCGCCGGCGCGACCGGTTCGGGTAAGACGACGCAGCTGCCGAAGATCTGCCTCGAACTCGGGCGCACGTCCATCGCGCATACGCAGCCGCGCCGCATCGCCGCGCGCACGATCGCCGAGCGCATCGCGGAAGAGATGCAGGTCCCCCTCGGCTCGACCGTGGGGTACAAGGTGCGCTTCACCGACAAGGTGTCGGCCGACACCCGCGTGGCGCTCGTCACCGACGGCATCCTGCTTAACGAGATCCACCGCGACCGCCTGCTCCGTCGCTACGACACGATCATCGTCGACGAGGCGCACGAGCGGTCCCTCAACATCGACTTCCTGCTGGGGTACTTGCGGCGGCTCCTGCCGCAGCGGCCCGACCTCAAGGTCATCGTCACCTCGGCGACCATCGATCCCGAGAGCTTCGCGCGCCACTTCGCCGCCCCGCCCACGGCACCCGGCGGCGAGCCGGTGCCGGCACCGGTCATCGAGGTGTCGGGGCGCACGTATCCGGTCGAGATCCGGTATCGGCCGCCGGGTGGCGACGGCGACGCGGGCGAAACTCCTGAGATTCCGGATGCCGTCGAGGCCGATGCCCCGTCGTCTCGCGGCCCAGCCGCCCGAGCGACACGGAAAGTCAGGAGTTCGGCCGTCGAGAGCGACGACGTCGACGAGGTCGGGGCCGTGGTCGCCGCCCTGCGCGAACTCGATCGCGAGGCCGCGGGCGACGTGCTGGTGTTCTTCCCCGGCGAAGCCGAGATCCGGGATGCCGCGGATGCCATCCGCGGGGCGTACCAGAAGGATGCCGCGCCCACCGAAGTCCTGCCCCTCTACGGGCGCCTCTCCGCCGCCGAACAACACCGGGTGTTCGAGCGTTCCACCGTCGCCGGAGTGCGCCGCCGCGTCATCCTCGCGACGAACGTCGCCGAGACGAGCCTCACGGTTCCCGGCATCCGGTACGTCATCGACACGGGGACGGCGCGCATCTCGCGCTACAGCAATCGCTCGAAGATCCAGCGGCTGCCGATCGAGGCGGTGTCGCAGGCCTCGGCGCAGCAGCGGTCGGGCCGTGCGGGCCGCACGTCGGCGGGCATCGCGATCCGGCTGTACTCCGAGGACGACTTCCTCCGCCGACCGGAGTACACCGAACCCGAGATCCTGCGGACGTCGCTGGCATCCGTCATCCTGCAGATGCTCTCTCTGGGGTTCGGCGACATCCAGGCATTCCCGTTCCTGACGCCGCCGGATTCGCGCGGCGTGAAGGCGGCGCTCGACCTGCTCGTCGAGCTGGGCGCCGTGAAGCTGCCGGCCCGCGGCGACGACCGCGGCCCGCGCCTGACCGGCATCGGGCGCGAGATCGCGCGTCTGCCCATCGACCCGCGCTTCGCGCGCATGCTCCTCGAGGCCCGCGGCTCGGGCGTGCTGACCGAGGTGCTCGCGATCGTCGCCGGGATGTCGATCCAGGACGTGCGCGAACGGCCCGAGGAGCGCCGCGACGAGGCCGACCGCTTCCACGCGCGCTTCACGGACCCCTCGAGCGACTTCCTCTCGCTGCTGAATCTGTGGGATTACCTGCAGGAGAAGCAGGCCGAGCTCGGCTCGAGCGCGTTCCGTCGCCTGTGCCGCAGCGAGCACCTGAATTACGTGCGCGTGCGGGAGTGGGTCGACGTGCACCGGCAGTTGCGCTCCGTGCTCGGGAGCGAGCGCGGCGCCGCTCCCACGGAGAACGATGTCCCGAATTCTGCTGCTCCGAGCCGCTCCGGGCAGCACCGTTCGGGACATGCTCCGCCAGAAAGGGGACGGGGGACGCGCACAGACGCCGAACCGCAGGGCCACGCGCAGGGTGACGCGATCCACCGCGCCGTCCTGTCGGGGCTGCTGTCGCACATCGGCATCCTGGATCCGCGCACGGTGGCGCAAGCCAAGGACCGCAAAGCACCCGGCGACGCCCGACCCATGAAGGGCGAGTACATCGGGGCGCGCGGGGCGCGGTTCGCGATCTTCCCGGGTTCGGGGCTGAAGAAGAAGCGGCCGTCGGCGGTCATGGCCGCCGAACTCGTCGAGACGTCGCGGCTGTTCGCCCGCACGGTCGCCGCCGTCGACCCCGCGTGGGCCGAGGATCTCGCCCCCGACTTGGTGAAGCGGTCGCTGAGCGAACCACACTGGTCGAAGGATGCCGGAGCCGCCTCCGCCTACGAGAAGGTCACGCTGTTCGGGGTCGAGCTCGTCGGCCGTCGCCGGGTGCAGCTCGCGCGCTTCGACCGACCGCTGGCGCGCGAGATGTTCGTGCGGCACGCGCTCGTCGAGGGCGAGTGGGACCCGTCGGTCCTCGACAAGCGCCTCACCGCGTTCCTGCGCCGCAACCAGGAGCAGCGCCGGCTGCTCGAGAAGATCGAGGAGCGCGAGCGCCGCCGCGACATCCTCGTCGGCGACGAGGCCGTGTTCGCGTTCTACGACGCGCGCATCCCCGCCGACGTCACCGACGTGCGCTCGTTCGAGACGTGGTGGAAGGATGCCGCGAACCGCACGCCCCACTTGCTCGACCTCCGCGAGTCCGACCTCACCGGCGACCGCGCCCAGGGCGACGACCGGGCGTTCCCCGCGCGCTGGCGGCAGGGCGACCAGACGCTGAACCTCGCGTACCGCTTCGAGCCGGGGGCCGCCGACGACGGCGTCACGGTCGTCGTCCCGCTGCCGCTTCTGGCACAGCTGCGCCCCGACGGCTTCGACTGGCAGGTGCCGGGGATGCGCGACGAGCTGGTGACGGCCCTGCTGCGGGCGCTGCCGAAGACGATCCGCCGCAACGTGGTTCCCGCCGCGGACTGGGCCGAGAAATTCTCGGCCGAACTCGCCGAGAAGGGCCCCGAGCACGCGAACGGGCTGCCGAAGTCGACGCTCGTCGACGCCCTCGCCGCGCTCGTGCAGCGCGTCGCGAACCAACGGGTCAGCGCCGCCGACTTCGAACTCGAGCGGGTGCCCGGACACCTGCTGCCGTCGTTCCGGGCGGTCGACGCGCGCGGCCGCGCCGTCGGGTCCGACCGCGACCTCGCCGCGCTGCAGCGCCGCCTCGCGGACCGCGCCCGCTCGAGCGTCGAGTCGGCGGTGACCCGCGAGCGCCCCGCACCCCGGGCCGCCGCGCGCGTCGCCCAGGCCTCGCCGGCCTTCGCCTCGCGCACGAAGCTCACCACGTGGGACATCGACGAGCTCACCGAGGTCGTGGACACTCCGGTCGCCGGAGGTGTCGTCCGCGGCTACCCGGCGCTCGTGGACGACGGCGACAGCGTGGCGCTGCGCGTCGAGGCCACGCCCGAGGATGCCGCGCGGCACACGCGCGCCGGCATCCGTCGCCTTCTGCTCCTCGCGGTCCCCTCCCCCGCCACGTACGTGCTCGACCACCTCACCGCGAACGAGAAGCTCGCGCTCGCGGCATCCCCGTATCAGAACGCGAAGGCCCTGATCGAGGACGCCCGGGTGGCCCTCGCCGACGACGTGCTGCTGCGCGAAGCGCCGAGCGGTGTCGTGCGGACGAAGGCGGAGTTCGAGCGGGTGCGCGACGCGTTCTCGGCCGCGTCGGTCGATCGGACGTTCCAGACCGTGTCGCTCGCGGCCAAGATCCTGCTGGCGCAGCGCGAGGTCGAACGCGCGATCAAGGACGCCTCGTCGATCACGCTGCTCGGCGCGCTCAACGACGTCCGCGGGCAGCTCCAGGGCCTGATCTTCTCGGGTTTCCTCTCGCGCACCGGTCTCGCCCGGCTGCAGCACCTGCCGCGCTACCTCGCCGGCGCACTCGATCGCTTGAAGACGCTTCCCGACAACCCCGGCCGCGACCGTCAGCGCATGACCGAGTACGAGCGCGCCGCCGCGGGCTTCGTCGAGGCCGGCGGCACCGTCCCGCTCCCCGCGGCCGCTCCCGCGAACCTCGTGCAGACGCGCTGGCTGCTGGAGGAGTACCGCGTCAGCCTGTTCGCCCAGCGCCTCGGCACGGCCGAGCCCGTCTCGATCCAGCGCATCGCGAAGGCCCTCAAGGGCGCGTGAGTCGCCAAGAGGTGTCGCCGACGACCACGCGGAAGCGACAGAATCTGGCGACTCGCGCACGGGGCTAGACCCCGAGCGCACCGCCCCAGGCGCGCAGCAGACGCTCGAGGTCGCCGCGCTGGGCGGGGCTCAGGTCCGCGAGCAGCCGTGCCTCGTTGCGCACGTGGGCGGCGAAGGCGTCGTCGATGACGCGTCGGCCGGCGGGGGTGAGCGCGATGGTGCGCCCGCGCCCGTCGTCATCGCTCTCACGTCGGACGACGAGCCCGGATGCCACGAGCCGGTCGACGCGCTTGGTCACCGCACCGGTGGTCACCATCGTCGTGCGCGCGAGCTCGCCGGGAGCGGCGGCGAACGGCTCCCCCGCGCGGCGGAGCGCCGCGAGGATGTCGAATTCGCCCTCGCCGAGCCCGTGCTGCCGGTAGACGACGAGAAGCTCCTCGCGAAGTCGGTCGGCGACGCGATGGAGGCGCCCGATGACGTGCAGCGGCGAGACGTCGAGGTCGGGGCGCTCGGCGCGCCACTGCCCGACGATGTGGTCCACGCGGTCGGTGTCTGCCATCCCGCCACTTTACCTTCCGCGGAAGCTAATATGTCTTCCATGGAAGCGAATTGGCGGATCGTCGCCGTCACCGCGGTCGCCCCCGTCGCGTGGGGCGCCACGTACGTCGTCACCCGGCACCTGCTGCCCGCGGACGCTCCACTGTGGGGCGGTGCTCTCCGGGCGCTCCCCGCGGGGCTGCTGCTGTGGGCTCTCGCGCGCCGACGGCCGCGAGGCGCGTGGTGGGGAAAGGCGATGGTGCTCGGCGCGCTCAATTTCGGCGGGTTCTTCGTGCTGATCTACATCGCTGCGCAGCTGCTGCCCTCGTCGGTCGCGGCGTCGATCATGGCACTCGCCCCGCTGGCACTCGCCGGTCTCGCGTGGCCGCTCCTGGGCCAGCGGCCGACGGTGCGTTGGGCGCTCGGTGCCGTGCTCGGCTTCGTCGGCGTCGCGCTCGTCGTGGGACTCGGCGCCGCGGGCATCTCTCCCGCGGGTGTCGTGGCATCCGGGATCGCCCTCGTCTCTTCGTCGCTCGGGGCGATCCT
Source organism: Microbacterium sp. Bi128 (assembly GCF_918698205.1). NCBI lineage: Bacteria > Bacillati > Actinomycetota > Actinomycetes > Micrococcales > Microbacteriaceae > Microbacterium > Microbacterium sp. Bi128. The sequence goes on from NZ_CAKKMM010000042.1 coordinate 6,355, forward strand.
CACGACGCGCTGGCGCGACGACACCCCGCTCCTGGCCACGACGGCGTGGCAGCTCACCGCCGGCGGACTCGCGCTCACCGCCGTCGCGGCGAGCGTCGAGGGGCCTCCCCCGTCGGTGGATGCCACGGGCCTGATCGCCTACGCCGGCATCGCCGTCGTGGCGACGGCGCTGGCGTTCGTGTGCTGGTTCACGGGCCTCCGCCACTTGCCCGCGGGGACCGTCGGCCTCATCGGGCTGCTCAACCCCGTGACCGGGGTGCTGCTCGGCCTCGCCGTCGGGGGCGAGTCCCTCGCGGTCGGGCAGCTCGTCGGCATCGTCGCGGTACTCGCCGCGATCGCGGTGTCGCGACCGGGGCGGATCCGCGCCGCAGCGACGTGACCGGGGCGGATCCGCGCCGCAGTGCCGTGACCGGGCCGGATCCGCGCCGCGACGACGCGATGAGGGCCGGGGTGCACTCCGCCCCGGCCCCCGTCACTCCTCCGGTCAGGACGCGCGCAGGGTGACCGATCCGAGAGCGGTCTGCACGTCGACGCGCGCGGTCGCCGTCGACGAGGTCTCCAGAGCGCTGTCGAGCGACCCGGGGCCGTCGTGGATCACGCGGTAGGTGTCCTCCGGCAGAGTGAGGTCCACCGAACCGGCGGTCACGTCGATCGTCGTGCGGGTCGGGGTCGAGCCGGTCAGCGTGGCCGTGAGGTCGCCGCCGGCGAGCTCGATCGCCGCGGTATCCACGTCGGAGACGTCTGCCGACGCGGAACCGCCCGCGACGGACAGGTCGAGCGAGCGAGCATGCCCCGACAGTGTCGCCGTGCCGCCGCTGAGCTTCACCGACACGGCGCCGAAGTCACCCGTCGCGTCGAGGCTGCCGCCGGTCACGTCGATGCGGGCATCCACGCCCGAGCGGACGAGCGACTGCGGGAGAGTGAGCGTCGCGGAGACTCCGCCGCTCCAGCTGCGGAACCCACGATCGGGAGAACTGACGTGCAGGGTGTCTCCGCGCCGTTCGAGGGTCCAGCCCCCCGCGCCATAGCTGTCGAGCTGCGCCTCGCTCACGTCGCCGTACTCGACGCTCAGCGCGCCGCCGGCCACGTCGATGTCGAGGTCGCGCACGCCGCGCGTCTCGCTCTGCTGCGCGGAGGACCCGGTTCCGCTCTCGCTCAGCGCGCCGACCGCTGCCAGTCCGCTCGATCCGAGCGTGCCCAGGATCGCGCACCCGCCGATGACGATCGTGACGATCGAGACGGCGAGGGCGGCCGTCGACCGGCGGCGCGGTGTTGGTGCCGGCGCGGGCGGCGGAGTCGGGTCGAGGGGGGTCTGAACGGTCATGAGGACGCTCCGGTGGTGTCGTGTCCCAAGTGGACCAGGGCGGCGATGACGCGGCGGTTGCCCGTCTCGTCCTGCTCGAGGCCGAGCTTGGTGAAGATGGCGGTGATGTACTTCTCGACGCTCGCGGCCGAGACGAACAGCGTCTGGGCGATGGCCTGGTTGGAGCGTCCCTCGGCGATCAGCGCGAGAACGGCCCGTTCCCGCTCGGTGAGGGACTGCAGCCGGTCGTCGCGTCGCCGGCGGGCCAGCAACTGGCCCACCACCTCGGGGTCGAGGATCGTCGCGCCGTCGGCGATCCGCGCGACCGCCTCGAGGAACTCGCGCACGTCGGCGACGCGGTCCTTGAGGAGATAGCCGAGCGAGCCCTGCCCGTCGGCGATCAAGTCGCTCGCGTACCGCTCCTCGACGTACTGCGACAGAACGAGGACGGCGAGACCGGGATGCCGAGAACGCAATGCGATCGCGGCGCGGATGCCCTCGTCGGTCCACGTCGGCGGGAGCCGCACGTCCAGGACGCACAGGTCGGGAGCGCCGTCGGCGACGGCCTCGTCGAGCCCCGTGGTGTCGGACAGCGCCGCGACGACCTCGTGGCCGTCGTCCGCGAGCAGGCGCACGAGCCCCTCGCGCAGCAGGACCGAGTCCTCGCAGATCAGGATGCGCACGGGACCGTCACCTCCACCGACGTGGGCCCGCCCTGCGGGCTCTCCAGGCGGACGGTGCCGCCGGCGGCCGTGACGCGATTGACGATGCCGTCCAGCCCGCCGCCGGGGACCACGCGGGCACCGCCGAGACCGTCGTCCTCCACGCGTGCCCACAGCGCCCCGTCGTCGCGCACCCGCACGTCCACGCGGCACGTCGATGCCCGCGAGTGCTTGGCGGCGTTGGTCAACGCTTCGGCGATCGAGAAGTACACCGCCGCCTCGGCGGGTCTGCTGCACCGGCGCGGCAGCCGCACGTCGAGGGTCACGGGGATGTGCGACCGCGATGCGAGCGCCGAGAGGGCGGCATCCAGACCCCGGTCCTCCAGCACCGAGGCGTGGATGCCGCGCGCCAGCTGACGCAACTCGGTGATGGCCGACTTGGTCGAGGCGTGTGCCTCGGCGACGAGCGCCTTCGCGGCCTCGGGGTCGTCGTCGATCTTGGTCTGCGCGAGCCCCAGGGTCATCCCGATCGACACGAGCCGCGGCTGGACGCCGTCGTGCAGGTCGCGTTCGATCCGGGTGCGCTCCACCTCGGCGGCGCGGACGGCGCCGGCTCGGCGGGTATCCGACGTGCGCGCCTGCTCCTCGAGCTGCGCTTCGCGGGAGGGCACGAGAATCGCCCGGGTGAGGACGCCGTGCAGCAGCGCGAGTCCGAAGACACCCGCGATCGCGAGGAGCGCGCCGACAGCACCGAGGATCGGGGCGCCGGCGCCGCTGAGCAGAGCGGCACCGAAGAAGCCGGTGTGCGACCACCCGAACAGGGGGCTGAACGCCAGCGCGATGCCCCACGACACGACCCCGACGAGGAACAGCACGATCAGGCCGAGTCCGGTCGACACGCTGAAGGATGCCACCGCGCGCCACTGGCGCGGCTCGATCGCCTGCAGCCAGATCGTGTGGAGCACGCCGACGAAACCGGTGCGGTCGCTGCGACGGATCCGCACGGGCGGGAGGTCGAAGCCGTACAGCCCCTCGAGCCGTGCCTGCTCGAACCACGCCACGCCGAAGAGCGCGTAGACGAGACCGACGAGCACGACCGCTCCGATCAGCAGCGCGAAGAGCAGGCCGACGCCGGCGCCGAGCATGCCGAAGAGCACGCCGAAGATGCCGGGACCGATGAGCCCGAGCGCCGCCAGCTGAGCGGCGGCGCCCCAGACCTGGCCGGGAGACGTGACGCGCGCCTTCGCGGGCGCGGGAGCGGTCGCGCCCGGGGGCGACGGGAGCGCGGGCGGCGGAGGAGGAAGGACGGATGCCGTGGTCATGTGTTCCACGGTAGGACCGGGCCGCGCGGCGGTCAGCCCGGGCAGCCCTCGCCGTGATTCGGGTTTTCCCGAATCGGGCCGCTCACAGGTCGCCCGCGTCCAGCCAACCGCTCTCGAGGAACACCGCCTGGACCTCCGGCCGCCGCACCGCGGCGGCCTCCAGCGCCGGTCCGGCGGACGGGGCCCGACCCGCGAGCGCCGCCGCGACCGCGTCCGCCACCGTCGGGGCGACGAGACGTGTGTCGACGAACACGGTCGCCTCCACGACACCGTCGCGCAGGGCCCGCACCGTCGCGGTGTCGCCCCCGGACCCGACGACGACCGGTGCCGGAACGGCGTCGCCCGCATCCGGGGACGGGCTCGGCGAGGGCGAGGCGTCCGGATCGGGCGTGGTGAGCGCGGTGACCACGCCACGGGTCACCGCGTCGCCGAGGGCCAGCATCGCCGTCGGACGCTCGTCCTCCCCCGCGAGCTCCCGCGCGCGATCCTCGGCAGCGGACTCGACGCCCGCCGTCTCGTCGGCGACGGCGGCATCGGCGAAGTCCTCCCCGGCGAGCAGGGTGACGGTGCCGGCGGCGACCGCGGGCGCCAACGCCTCGATCGCCGCGGCGTGGCGCGCGGCGGCATCCGGATCCTCGGTCGCTCCGGCGAGCACCGCGACCGTCGCGGGCGCCGTTCCGAGGTCGTCGAGGAGCGCCTCGGCCTGCGCGCGTCCGACCTCGGCGGGGTCGACGGCGACGACCGCTCCCGCGCCGTCGAGATCGCGGGCGACCGCCACGGCCGGGACGTCCTCGGCCGCCGCGGCCTCGCGGGCGGCGGCCAGCGCATCGAGGGAGACGGGGACGAGGACCACGGCATCCTCGCCCTTGGTGATCATGTTCTGCGCCTGCGACACCTGCGTCCGGGTGTCGGCGGCGGCGAACTGCAGGTCGACGCGGTACCCCCGCTCGCGCAGCTCCGCGGACAGCGCGTCACCCGCGCGCACCCAGGCCAGGTCGTCGGCACTCGGAAGCGTCACGCCGACGACTCCGGCTCCGTCGCTCGTTCCGGTGGTGCGGGCCGTGCTCCCGCTGCAGCCCGTCAGCGCCAGAACGGCGACGAGGGCCGCCGCACCGAACGAACGGGGAATCGAGCGGAGGGTCACCCGCTCCATCCTGCCCCAGACACGACGGACGCCCCGCCGCACGAGGCGACGGGGCGTCCGAGGGACAGGACGGATCAACCGCGCGTGCGGTTCTTGTTCCACACGTCGAAGGCCACGGCCAGCAGCAGCACGAGACCCTTGATGAACTGCTGCACGTCGGTCGAGATACCCATGAGCGACATGCCGTTGTTGAGCACACCCATGACCAGACCACCGGCGATCGCACCGACCACGCGGCCGACACCACCCTGGACGGCGGCGCCACCGATGAACGACGCCGCGATGGCATCCAGCTCGAACAGGTTTCCCGCACCTGGACCGGCCGAGTTCAGTCGGCCCGTGAAGACGATGCCCGCGAGCGCGGCCAGCACGCCCATGTTGACGAAGAGCAGGAAGTCGACACGGCGGGTGTTGATGCCCGACAGCTTCGCGGCGGTGCGGTTGCCACCGATCGCGTAGATGTGACGGCCGAAGACGCTCCGGCTCATGACGGTCGAGTAGCCGATGATCAGGATGGCGAGCACGACGAGAACGATCGGGGTGCCGCGCGAACCGGGCGCGACGCCCAGCAGGTAGGTCAGGTACGCGATGAGCGCGCCGCCACCGATGATCTTGAACAGGAACCACACCTGCGGCTCGTTCTGCAGCTCGAGCGCGGCGCGCTTGGCGCGCTGGCGGACCTGCGAGAAGACGAACAGCACGAGAGTCAGGGCACCCAGCGCCACGGTGATCCACTCGGCGGGCGACGTCGCCGCCGGGAACAGGTCGGGGAACAGGTAGCCGCCGCCGAGCTGGCGGTACTCCATGGGGAACGGCGTGATCTGCGTGTTGCCCAGCGTCATCTGCGTGAGACCGCGGAACAAGAGCATGCCCGCCAGCGTCACGATGAACGCCGGGATACCCACGTAGGCCACCCAGAACCCCTGCCACATTCCGACCACCGCGCCCAGCACGAGCGAGAGCAGGATGCCGAGCCACCAGGGCATGCCCCACTGCACGATGAGCACGCCCGAGACGGCACCGACGAAGGCGGCGACCGAACCGACGGACAGGTCGATGTGGCCGGCGATGATGATCATCACCATGCCGATCGCCAGGATCAGGATGTAGCTGTTCTGGACGATGATGTTCGACACGTTGCCCGCGGTGAGCAGGCGCCCACCGGTGAGGGCCTGGAACAGCAGCACGATCACGATGAGCGCGATGAAGATGCCGATCTCGCGCAGTCGTGAGGTGAAGAACTGCACGATGCTGCCGACTCCTCCGGCGCCGCCGCCGACCGGGCCCTTGGGCGTGGTCGGACCCGCCTGGGTCGCCGTGTTGTTAAGCGCTGACATGGTCGGCTTCCTTCTCCTTCGTCATGAGCACCATGAGGGCCTCGGGTGTGGCCTCTTCGATGGGCAGCTGGCCGGTGATGTGGCCTTCGCTGAGGGTGTAGATGCGGTCGCAGATGCCGAGGAGCTCGGGAAGCTCCGACGAGATCACGAGCACCCCCTTGCCCTGCGCCGCGAGGGAATTGATGATCGTGTAGATCTCGTACTTGGCGCCCACGTCGATGCCGCGGGTCGGCTCGTCGAGGATGAGCACCTCAGGGTCGGAGAACAGCCACTGCGACAGCACGACCTTCTGCTGGTTGCCGCCCGAGAGCTTGCCGACCACGACATCGACCGTCGGGGCCTTGATGTTCATCGACTTGCGGTAGCGGTTGGCGACCAGATACTCCTCGTCGCCGTCGACCCAGCCGCGCTTGGCGAGCTTGCGCATGCCCGCGAGCGAGATGTTGCGCTTGATCGTGTCGATGAGGTTGAGCCCGGCGCCCTTGCGGTCCTCGGTGACGTACGCCAGTCCGCTGCGGATGGCGGCGGGCACCGTGGAGGTGTCGGCCTTCTCGCCGCGGATGTAGACGTCGCCCGTGATGCGCGAGCCGAAGCTCTTGCCGAACACGCTCATGGCCAGCTCGGTGCGGCCCGCGCCCATGAGCCCGGCGATGCCGACGACCTCGCCGGCACGGACGGTCAGGTTCGCGTCGTGGATGACGACGCGGTTGGCATCCGTCGGGTGGTGGACGGTCCAGTCCGCGATGCGCAGCACCTCGTCGCCGATCTCGACGTCGCGGTCGGGGTAGCGGTTCTCGAGCTCGCGTCCGACCATGCCACGGATGATGCGGTCCTCGCTCGTGCCGCCCGTGGCGACGTCGAGGGTCTCGATCGTGCGACCGTCACGGATGATCGTGACCTCGTCGGCGATCGCCCGGATCTCGTTGAGCTTGTGGCTGATGATGATGCACGTGATGTTCTGTCCGCGCAGGTGCCGGATCAGATCGAGCAGGTGCTCGGAGTCGTCGTCGTTGAGGGCAGCCGTGGGCTCGTCGAGGATGAGGAGCTTGACGTCCTTCGACAGCGCCTTGGCGATCTCGACGAGCTGCTGCTTTCCGACGCCGATCTCGTTGACCGGCACGTCCGGGCTGTCGCCCAGACCCACGCGGGCCAGGAGCTTGGCCGCCTCGCGGTTGGTGGCATCCCAGTCGATCAGGCCGCGGTGGGTGATCTCGTTGCCGAGGAAGATGTTCTCGGCGATGGACAGGTACGGGCTGAGCGCCAGCTCCTGATGGATGATGACGATGCCGGCCGCTTCGCTGTCGCGGATGTCCTTGAACTCCACGGTCTGACCGTCGAAGACGATCTCGCCGCGATAGTCGCCCGCGGGGTAGACACCGCTGAGCACCTTCATGAGAGTGGACTTTCCGGCGCCGTTCTCGCCGCAGATGGCGTGCACGGTTCCGCGCTCGACGGTCAGGGACACGTCGGCCAAGGCGATGACGCCGGGGAACTCCTTGGTGATCGAGCGCATCTCGAGGATGGTGCTCACGAGGTCCTCCTTGCAGGACCGGCTCGCAGCCGGTGGGGGTGAGGGAAGAGGGGTGCCTCCGCCGCGACCGAGCGGATCGGTCGCGGCGGAGGCGGTGCGGGAGGGCCGCAGCCCTCCCGCGGGGATTACTTCAGGTCGTCGGCGGTGTAGTAGCCGCTGTCGACGAGGACCTTCTCGTAGTTGTCCTTCGTGACGATCGTCGACTCGAGCAGGTACGACGGGACGACCTTCTCGCCGTTGTCGTACGTGGTGTCGTCGTTGACCTCGGGGGTCTCGCCCTTGCGGATGTCGTCGACCATGGTCACGGCCTGCTTGGCGAGCTCGCGCGTGTCCTTGAAGATCGTCGAGTACTGCTCACCCGCGATGATCGACTTGATCGAGCCGACCTCGGCGTCCTGACCCGTGATGACCGGCAGCGCGTTGGCCGCGTAGCCGCCCGAGGTCAGGGCCGAGATGATGCCGATCGAGAGACCGTCGTAGGGCGAGAGGACGCCGTCGAGCTTGGTGCCGCCGATGACCGTGAGGATGTTCTCCATGCGCTTCTGCGCGGTCTCGGGCAGCCAGCGCAGGATCGCGGCCTGGCCGAACTCGGTCTGACCGGACGGAACCGCCAGCACACCCTTGTCCATGTAGGGCTGGAGGGTGTCCATCGCGCCCTTCCAGAAGAAGGTGGCGTTGTTGTCGTCGGGGCTTCCGGCGAACAGCTCGACGTTGAACGGGCCGGCTGCGCCGGTCTCCTTGCCCGAGGCGTCGAGGACGCCGAGGCCGGTCAGGAGCGAGGTGGCCTGCTGGACGCCGACCTTGTAGTTGTCGAACGTCGTGTAGTAGTCCACGTTCGGCGTGCCGTTGATGAGGCGGTCGTACGCGATGACCGGGATCTTCGCGTCAGCGGCCTGCTGGAGCACGTCGGTGAGCGTGGTGCCGTCGATCGAGGCGACGATCAGGGCCTTGGCGCCCGAGGTGATCATGTTCTCGATCTGCGAGACCTGGGTGGGGATGTCGTCGTTGGCGTACTGCAGGTCGACCTGGTAGCCGAGGTCCTCGAGCTGCGACTTGACGTTGTTGCCGTCGGCGATCCACCGCTCCGACTGCTGCGTCGGCATCGCGACACCGATGATGCCACCGGCCTCTGCCGAGTCGCCGCTGCTGGCGCCGGTGCGGTCGCCCGCGCAGCCCGCGAGGCCGATGCCGAGCGCGAGGACGCCCGCCCCCGCGACCGCCTTGAGCATGCTGTGCTTGTTCACTCTGGTTCCCTTCGTTGGGTTTGATGTCACGGTCTCTCCGCGCGGAGCCCACCGCTGCAGCGCGGACGGCACGACCACACGCGTCCGATGGGGCGAAACGAGGCCGGTCGGCGAAGCGGGGTACCGCGTCGTTCGAAACGTCTTCGTCTCGACGGAGTCGCTCCGCAGCGAGTCCCGTCGGCGTGTGTGACCGGTGATGTGACCGTTCACATTGTGTGTGTGATGCTACCCCGCACATCGCCGCCGCTGTCAAGTCCCGCTGCGTTCGCAGACCAGGCGTTGCCAAACCGTGACGTGATCAGCGACTCGGCGGAGCCGTCGACGACCGCACGATGAGGCGCAGGTGGTCGGGCTCGGGCATGGTCTCGCCGTCGCGAGAGACTCCCAGGTCACCGAGCAGATCCCAGACGGCACGCTGCCCGATGCCGGTGAAGTCCTGGCGCACCGTCGTCAGCGGCGGCCACAGGTGCGCGGCTTCGGGAACGTCGTCGAAACCGACCACCGAGATGTCCTCCGGCACCGATCGTCCGATCGCCCGCACGGCGTGCATGAACCCGAGCGCCATGTGGTCGTTGCCGGCGAACACCGCCGTGGCATCCTCGGTGCGGAGCAGCTCGAGCCCGGCCTCGAAGCCGAACTGCGCGGTCCAGTCACCCAGGATCGGGGGGCGCGGCGTCAGATCCTGCGCGTCCATCTCGGCCAGGTATCCCCGCATGCGATGGTCGGCCTCCAGCCAGTCACGGGGACCGGCGATGTGCAGGATGCGGGAATGCCCGAGCTCGACGTGATGCCGCACCGCCGCGCGCGCACCGGCGACCTGGTCGTTGAACGTCGCGGCCGGGGTCGCCGGGCCCGTCGACGAGACGATGCGCACCGGTACCGGCAACTGCATCTCGTCGAGGATGGGCACGACGCGGGTCTGCGGGGCCACCGCGATGAGCCCTTCGATGGACTGCTGGACGAGGTGGTCGATCGAGGCCCGCACGTCGTCGGGGGCGCTCGTGCCGAGGTTGGTCAGCGTCATCCGGTACCCCGCCCGGCGCGCCGCCGATTCGACCGCCTGCACCATCGCCGAGACGCCGTGCGTGGTCGTGCGCGGCCCCAGGACGCCGATGAGCCGCGTCCGGCTGGTGGCCAGGGCACGCGCGGCCTGGTTGGGGACGAATTTCAGCTCTGCGATGGCCGAGCGCACGCGCGCCGCGGTCTCGGGGCGCAGCTGAGGGCTGTTGTTGATCACCCGCGAGACGGTCTGGTGGGAAACCTTGGCCAGCGCTGCGACGTCTTCGAGCCGCGGCTGCCGCCGGTCATTGTTGTTCCCCATGCGAGGCCCCTTTCGCTCCGATGCCGTCCACCGGCCTGAATCAAAGTGTGAAATCGAACGATAGGAGGGCACGGGGCGCCCGCTGGGCGCCCGCCCCCCGGCTCCTGTTAGCGCTAACGATAGTCCATAGGGCCCCTGGTGTGACGCCCGCAGGGAACGACGCCCGGAACCGCAACGACGTGCCCGGCGGGGACCCTACCCGGCCGGCTCGGCCGCAACCGGCGCGGCGGGCCCGGGCGCGGCAGGCACCGGCGCGCAGCCGCAGGACGCGCGCAGGACCAGCTCCACGGGGAAGATCCTGTTCCGGGTGGGAGACACGCCGTCAAAGCCAATGAGCGCTTCGACGGCGGCCTCGGCCATGGCCTGGACGGGCTGCGCGACCGTGCTCAACGGCGGCCAGCTGAACTCCGCCTCAGCCGAGCCGTCGAAGGAGAAGACCGCCAGGTCCTCGGGGACCCGCAGCCCGGCCTCGGACACGGCGCGCAGCAGGCCGACGGCCTGCAGGTCGGAACTGACGAACACGGCGGTGGGTCGGTCCGCGGCCGCGAGCAGCCGCTGCCCGGCCCGGTAGCCGCCCTGCCGGTCGAAGTCACAGCGCAGAATGGGTCCTTCCGGGAGGCCGGCCTCCGCGAGCCCCTGCTGCCACCCGACCTCGCGGGCATCGAGATCATTGCCGGCGTTCATGCCCATGACCAGTGCGATGTTGCGGTGGCCGTGGCCCACCAGGTGCTCGACGGCACGCCGGGAGCCTTCCAGCAGCTCCACGCCGACCGAGTTGAAGCCCGGCACCTCGGTGCTGTGGTTGAGCAGCACGGCGGGGATCTCCGAATGCTCCAGCTCGGTCAGGTCGGGTTCGAACAGCACGCTGGAGAGGAAGACCCCGTCAACGCGGCGGCTCGCGAGGTTCCTGACCTGGCGGCGCTCATTGGCCGCCGATCCGCCCGAGTTCGCCAGCAGCAGGGCATAGCCGCGCGCCGCCGCGGCTTCCTCCACGGCGCGGGCCAAAGTGGCGAAGAAGGGGTTGGTGGTGTCCGGGACCACCATGCCGAGCATCTCGCTGGAGCCAAGTTTCAGTGCCCTCGCCGCGGCGTTCGGACGGTACCCCAGGGCGCTGATGGCCTCGCGGACTTTCGCAGCGGTCACCGGGGAGACCCGCTTGGGGCCGCCGTTCACCACATAGCTGACGACGGCGGTGCTGACGCCCGCCAGCCTGGCCACGTCTTTTCGGGTGATCGTGGGCCTGGCGGAGGCGGGCGAGTGTGGCACAGTGACCATGCTACCGCCGGAGTTCCCCGGCTAAGCCTTCCTCGTTGGTTCCCTGCGCAGGCAGCAGGACGGGGGCGTCGCCGTGGTCCGGCACGGGCAACCGCTCCCCGCCGCGGAGGGCGGACTCGTGCGCCACGATCCCCGGCAGCGTGTAGCGGGCGGCTTCCCAGGCGTTGACGGGCGGGAGCGTTCCCGTGTCGACGGCCGTGGCAAAGTCGTCCACCAGGAAGTGGTGGCTGCCCTCGTGCCCGTTGTGAAGTCCGCGGAACTCGGCCGGAAGCCGGCCGGCGTCATGCACGGGTGCCATTCCGGAGCTGAAGGCGTCCCGCAGTGCCGGTGCGACACTGGCCAGCGAAGGATCGTCGGCAGCCAGCGTGGCCCCGGTGGCCAGTTCCGCGCTGACGTCGGTCACGGACTCCTTGTCCTGCCACACACTGACCGTGGCCAGCTGCTCGAAGCTGGCGTCCGTGCCGAAGTACCGGAAGCGGCTTTCGCGCAGGTGGGAGGGGTAGCCGACGCGGCGCATCTCGTTGATGCGCATGGACCCGCCGGTTGAGAGTTCGAACAGCGCGGTGGCATTGGAGAAGTCGTTGCCGAACATGCTGACATCCTTATCGAACACGCCGTCGCCGCGCTCGTCGGAGACGCCAATGCAGCTGACGCTGACGGCATGGCCGCCGATTGCGCCCAGTACCCCGCCGGTGGAGTGAGTCGGATACAGCATGGGCGGGTAGCTGGCGGTGCGTTTCCAGTCCTCCCCGCCGCTGTACTGGTAGGCCTCGTAGAAGCCGAGATCCATGTCGTGGACGTAGTCGCCCTCGGCGTAGAAGATGCGGCCAAAGGCGCCTTCAGCCTTGCGCTTGCGGGCATAGACGGTGGCGGGGTTGTAGTAGCTTGTCTCGCCCATCATGTAGGTCAGGCCCGTCTCCCGGACAGCCTCGATGATCCGGGCGATCTCGTCCTCGCTGATGGCCATCGGCACTGCCGAATACACATGCTTGCCCGCCCGGAGCGCCTGCAGCACCAGCGGCCCGTGCGTCCAGCGCTGGGTGAAGATCGCCACGGCGTCGAGGCCGCCGTCGAGCATGGCCTCAAAGCTGGGATAGGTCCCCGCCAGGCCGAGCCGCTCCCGGAGGGCCTCGGCCCGTTCCGGCAGGACGTCCGTGACATGGACTTCTGAAATCGCGGGATGGGCGTCGAAGAGTTTGGCGAAGGCGCCTGCGAACTGTCCGGCGCCGACAATGCCTAGTGAGAAAGTCATGCACGCAAGTTTTACACCAGTTTCTACTCGAGTCAATAGCAGAAGATGAGCAGAAAGATTCCTCCCGGAAACATAAAAGAAACGCTTGCGCATAAGAAAGTTACTCGTGTAGATTCAGGCCTCAGTTGTAATCCACGTCACAGCATCCACGTAACTGCGGAGGACCCACCAATGACCACCACAACTGCCCGCGGAGCCGTTCCGGCCCGCAAGGCGCCCGGCACGGGAACGGGCAATGCTGCCCCCCGCGGCCGGCGCCGAACCCGCAGCGACCTGAGGG
>NZ_CAKKMM010000043.1:0-18851 GCF_918698205.1 Microbacterium sp. Bi128
TTCGGGGGCCCAGCTGCGGGGCAGCACCGATTCCCGGACGCCGACGCCCGGATCTCCTTCGTTGTGTCCCGCCGCGACGACAGACGCGACCGCCCGCGGGTCGGTGCGGCGGCCCGCCGCTGCGACCGGCGCGCGTGTCAGGTCAGGCCGTGGCGGTGGGCCAGGACGACGGCCTGCACGCGGTCGCGCGCGCCCAGCTTCTGCAGCACGTTCGAGACGTGCGTCTTGACCGTCGCCTCGCCGATGAAGAGCCGGGCGGCGATCTCGGCGTTGCTGAGGGCCTCGGCGACGAGGCGCAGCACCTCGGCCTCGCGCTCGGTCAGCGGCTCGCTCAGGATCAGCGGCTCCACGGCGGGTGCGGCGGCGGTCGTCTCGCGGGGGACGGCGACGGATGCCGGGGCGCCACCGCCGTGACCGGCGAACCGCGCGATGACGCGGCGCGTGACCTCGGGCGCCAGCAGCGCGTCTCCCGCGCCGATCACGCGCACCGCGCCCACGAGCTCCTCGGGCCCCGCGTTCTTCAGCAGGAAGCCGCTGGCCCCCGCCGCCAGGGCCTCGAACAGGTAGTCGTCGCGGTCGAAGGTCGTGACGATGAGGACCGCGGCATCCGACCGGGGGTCCGCGACGATGCGTCGCGTCGCCTCGAGTCCGTCCATGTCGGGCATCTGCACGTCCATGCAGATCACGTCGGGTCGCAGCGTCGCGGCCGCGGCGATCGCCTCGAGGCCCGTTGCCGCTTCGCCGACGACCTCGATGTCGTCCTCGAGCGACAAGATCGTGCGGAACCCGGCCCGCATCATGGCGTGGTCGTCGACGAGGAGGACGCGCAGCTCACGCATGCGACACCTCCGCATCGACCAGAGGGACCCGCACCCGCACGAGATACCCGCCGCGCGTCCTCGGGCCCATCTCGATGCGGCCCCCGGACACCGCCGCGCGCTCGCGCATGCCCCGCTGGCCCAGGCCCGGAGACGCCGTCCCGCGGCGTCCGGTGTTGGTGACCTCGAGCTCGACGCCGGTGTGGTCGAAACGCAGCCGCACATCGGCGGTGGCGTCCGGCCCCGCGTGCCGGCGGGCGTTGGTGAGCGCCTCCTGGGCGATGCGGAACAGATTCACCTGCACCAGGGGAGACGGCTCGACCGCGGGCTCGCCGATCACCGCGTAGGTCGTCGGCAGCCCCGCCGCGACGGTCTCGGCGACGAGGGAGGGGATCGCGGAGAGACCGTGGGTGGTCGGGGCGGTGTCGGTCGACGGCGTGTCGGGGTGGACGGCATCCGGAGTCCGCAGGGTCTGCAGCAGCTGCCGGAGCTCTCGCAGCGACGTGCGGGCTGACTCCTCGATGCCGCTGAGCACGGCGCGGGACTTCTCGGGGTCGCGTTCCATCACCGAACGCGCGACTCCCGCCTGCACGCCCATCAGCGACACGTGGTGCGCGACGACGTCGTGCAGTTCGCGCGCGATGCGCACCCGGTCCAGGGCGACGGCCTGCGCAGCGGTGATCTCGCGCTCGGCCTCGAGCTCGGCGGTCCGCTCCTCCAGGGCGATGCGCTGCATCCGCTGCTGGTGGGAGCGCTCGCCGAAGAAGTACGCGCCGCCGAAGAAGAGGGCGTTGACCCCCAGACCGAGCAACTGCGACGCGACGAACGGCGAGAACGCGCCCGTGCGCGAGGGGAAGCCCTCGGGCACCTGGTCGAGGGGCATCGTGGCGTCTTGGAACATCACCACGAACAGCCACGCGAACATGCCGACGATGATCGCGACGCGGACGATCGCGGCGCGCCGCCGGTTCGTCGACCACGCGCCGACGGTGTAGATCGCGATGAACATCGCGATGTTGCCCGCGTAGATCTCGGGGATGCGCAGTGTCACGGCGAGGAAGTAGGCCACCGACACGATCACGGCGACGATCGAGGGCCAGCGTCGGCGGAAGGCGAGAGGAACGGAGAGCACCGCGACGTACAGCACCGCGAGCACGAACTCGGCCTGCTGATCGCCGTACAGCCCCGCGACCGCCGAGAGCACCGCGCTGAGCAGCCCGCCCACGAAGATGACCGCGGCGAGCGCGATGTCGCTGCGCCACTGCGCGCGGGTGAGGTTCGGCATCCCTCCACGTTATTGCGGCCCTCACCGCGCGGCATCCCCCGTCCGACGGAGTCAACCCCGGTGGGGAAGAGAGCGGGAACGGAAAAACTTGCACGTGCATGTATCCGGGCGCTTCGCGCCCCCGTCATCCGAGAGAGGATCACCGTGACCGACTACACGATCGGCTACATCGTCGGCAGCATCTCCAGCACCTCGATCAACCGCCGGCTCGCCAAGGCGCTCGAGAAGGTGGCGCCCGAGGGCGTGACCCTGAAGGAGATCCCGATCAAGGACCTCCCGTTCTACTCTCCCGACCACGACGGGAACTTCCCGCAGGTCGCCCAGGACTTCAAGGGCGCCATCGAGGATGCCGACGGCGTCATCATCGTCACCCCCGAGTACAGCCGCTCGATCCCCGGCGTGCTGAAGAACGCGTTGGACTGGTCGGCGCGCCCCTACGGCGAGGCGTCGTTCAACGACAAGCCCACCGCGGTCGTGGGCACCTCACAGGGCGGCATCGCCACCGCGGCCGGTCAGCAGCACCTGCGTGCGGTGCTCCTGCACTACAACGCCCTGGTTCTCGGTCAGCCCGAGGGCTACATCCAGTCCACGCCCGGCCTGTTCGAAGAGGACGGCACGGTCACCGACGAGGGCACCGCGGCGTTCCTGCGTTCGATCATCGAGGCGCTCGTTACATTGGTGGCGCGTACCGCGCCCGCCGAGGTCCCCGCGGTCTGACGCTCCCGCACGGCGGGGTCGGGGTGCGTCCCGGCCCCGCCGTCCTGCGTCCGGGGTCCACCGGGTGAGCGGCGGCGGCGGTCAGTCGTCTGCGCGCGGGGGGATGCCGGGGCCGCGCGGCGTGGGCGGTTAGTCGTCTGCGCGCGGGGGGATGCCGTTCGCGCGGTGTCCACCGGCAGCCCCGCCGCGCCGAACGGCGCGCGTCTCACGCGCCGAGCGCGTCGGCCTTCCTCCGCAGGAGGGCGGCCTCCCGGGCATTGCGGCTGAGGGCCGCCGCCTCGTGCAGGTGGACCTGTGCTTCTTCGATTCGCCCTGACCGCGCGAGCAGCTCGCCGCGCACGGACGGGAGCAGATGGGATCCGCGGAGCACACCGCTCGCCGCCAGGGCGTCGACGATCGCGAGACCCTCAGCGGGACCGGATGCCATCGACACCGCCACGGCACGATTCAGCTCCACCACGGGGCTGGGGCTGAGGCGGCCGAGCATCTCGTAGAGCAGGACGATGCGATCCCAGTCGGTCGAATCCACGCTCTCCGCCCCGGCGTGGCAGAGGGCGATCGCCGCTTGCAGCGCGTACGGCCCCCGCCCGCGGCCGAGGGCGTCGGCGCGGTCGAGGAGCATCGAGCCGCGTGCGATCGCCGAGCGATCCCAGCGCCGTCGATCCTGGTCGGCCAGGAGCACGGCATCCCCGTTCCCGTCCACGCGGGCCGCGAAGCGGGAGGCCTGCAGCTCCATCAGGGCCGAGAGGGCGAGGACCTCCGGCTCGCGCGGGAGCAGGCGGCACAGCACGCGGCCGAGGCGCAGCGCCTCGTGGGCGAGCTCGGTGCGCAGGACCGCATCGCCCGTGCTCGCGACATAGCCCTCGGTGAAGATCAGGTAGACGACGGTGAGCACCGCGGTGCGCCGCGCGGGCCACTCCGCGGGCTCGGGCACCGTGAACGGCACGCGCGCCGCGCTCAGTGCCTTCTTGGCGCGGACGATCCGCTGCTGCATGGTCGGGACCGGGACCAGGAAGAGACGCGCAATCGCCTCGGTGTCGAGACCGCCCACGATCTTGAGCGTCAACGCCACCTGTGCTTCGCGGGAGAGCACCGGATGACAGGCGGCGAAGACGAGGCGCAGGACGTCGTCGTCGATGGGCTCCCACACGTCGTCGGCCACCTCGTCGAGGTCGGCGGCGAGGAGGCGGTACTTCTCGCCGAGGCGTTGCTCGCGCCGCCACCCGTCGATCGCGCGGCGCTTCGCGACCGCCGTCAGCCACGCCCCCGGGTTCCGGGGAACGCCGTCGCGACCCCACTGCTCGACGGCCTCGACCAGCGCGTCCTGTGCGAGGTCCTCCGCCGTGCCGAGGTCACCGACCACGCGGGCCAGCGTCGCGACGATCCGGGCGCCCTCAATGCGCCAGATCGCCGCGACGCGGCGCGAGACCTCGAGGTCGGGGGTCACCGCGCGGACTGCTCCTCGCGCCAGCCCTCCTCCTTCTGGATGTACTCGTTGTCGGCGAACGCCGCGAAGTCGGTCTCGTCGGTCACCCGGCGCACCTCGAGCTTGTTGCCGGCGATGAGCGGCGCACGTCGCGCCCACTCGATCGCCTCGTCGCGCGAGGACACCTCGATGATCCAGAAGCCGTTGAACAGCTCGTGCGTCTCGCCGTAGGGGCCGTCGGTGACCACGGGCTCCTCGCCGCCGAACTCGACGACGAAGTTCGCGCTCATGTCCTCGGCGAGGCCGTCGCCCGCGACGAGCACGCCCGCGGTCATCATCGCCTCGTTGTAGGCGCCCATCTCGTTGATGATCTGCTCGAAGGGGATCTGCTTGTACGCCGCGTACGCCTCGTCGGTGCCGCGCATGATCAGCATGTACTTCGTCATGGTCTCGTCTCTTCTCTGCTCTTCGACCTCGGGGAGCGGATGCCTGCCCCTACTATCGCGTCGAACGACGGCGAGCGGAATCGACAGGGCGCAGAAAAAAGTTCCCGGCGGGCGTCAGCCGAAGATCATCGGCAGATCGTCGTCGTCTTCCCCGCGGGAGAGGTCGAGGTCGGCGACGACGGGGACGTGGTCGCTCGGGATCTCGCCCTTGCGCTCGTCGCGGTGGATCTCGGCGCCCTGGACGGCGTCGGCGAACGCCCGCGAGCCGAGGATGAAGTCGATGCGGAGCCCCTCGTTGCGGGGGAAGCGCAGCTGCTTGTAGTCCCAATACGTGTACCCGGTGGGGATCAGCGGGCGCACGACGTCGGTGAGCCCCGCGGACTCGAACGCGGCGAACGCGGCGCGTTCGGGCGGCGAGACGTGGGTGGTCACGCCCTCGATCACCGTGGGGTCGCCGTTGTCGGCATCCGTCGGGGCGATGTTGAAGTCGCCGGTGAGCGCGAGCGGGAGGCCGGGGTTCGCCGCGAGGGTGTCCTCCGTGTGTCGGCGGAGGGCCTCGAGCCAGTCGAGCTTGTAGCGGTAGTGGGGGTCGTCGAGCCCGCGTCCGTTGGGAACGTACAGGCTCCAAACGCGCACGCCGCCGATCGTGGCGCCGATGGCGCGGGCCTCCTGCGGAAGGTCGGGACCCTCTTTGCCCTTCTCGAACCCGGGCATGCCGGGGAACCCGATCTCGACGTCGTCGAGCGGCTCACGGCTGGCGATCGCGACGCCGTTCCACTGGTTCAGGCCGTGCGCGGCGACGTGGTAGCCGGCCTCCTCGAACGCGGCGTACGGGAACTGGTCCGTCTTGCACTTGATCTCCTGCATCGCCAGCACGTCGATGTGCTCGCGCACGCAGAACTCGACGGTGCGGGCGACGCGGGCGCGGACGGAGTTGACGTTCCAGGTGGCCAGGCGCATGGCATCCAGCCTACTTTCGGGTGGGGACATGGCCGTTCGCGCGACGGGAACCCGAACGCCGATTCAGCGGGCTGCGGCGAGCACGACACCGGCCGCCGCAGCGACGAGGGCGAGGGCCGTCAGGGCGAACGCCCACCGCTCCCGGTGTTCGCGCGTCGAGGAGACGGCGGCCCGAACGGACAACCCGCACCATGTGGCGAGAACGGTGATCACGGAGACGATCGCGATGATGCGGGCGGACTCCGGCGCGAACGCGATCGCGGATGCTCCGATCGGCAGGGGTGCGGTCGCCGCCCACCACCACCATGCGCGCGGGCGCGGCGGTGGCACGCGCGCACCGAGGGGATCCCATGGCGGCGTCCTGAGTCGACGGGCGACGTCGGCGATGTCACCCGGCACCGGATCGTCGTACCTCAGGCTCGATCGCTCCGCGAGCAACGTCGCTGCATCCTTCCCACGGTGCAGGATACTGACGGCATACGCGTCGCGCTCCGCGTCGGTTGTCAGCCCCGCCACGGGGCTTCCCCACCGGCCGGCCTCAGCGGGAAGGCCGCGTCGTCGCGCGTCCTCGACGAGCGCTCGTCGTGCTCGCGGGTCGCCGCTGGCGTGGACGAGTGCACGCAGCATCACTCGCCCCTCCTTGGGTCGGCTGTCGAGGAGCTCGAGGGCTCGACGCATAGCGAACTCGGGGTCGGGAAGAGGGATCGGGCGGGCAGCGATCGCCGCCGCCGCGATGGTGATCGCGACGACCAGCAGAAGGACCAGGGCCGCCATGGCATCCGTCGGTGACGGCGTTGCGAACGCGGCACCCCAGAGCGTACGGATCGTGGCCCAGACAAGACTCAGGAGACCGCCGATCAGAACGAAGACCAGCACCAACGTGCCTGCGCATCCCGAGTTTCTTGGCCCGCGTTCGACGAACGTGGGCGAGGTGAAATCCGCCACCGCGGCCGGGACGGGTTCGTTGCGAGGCAGGTGCAGAGTTGCGCGGACGAAGTTGCTCCGGTCTGCGTGGCCGAGCAACCAGAGCCGCATCTGCGCGACTTCTCGGGGTCGGCACCACCCCGGGAAGACGATGCCCCAGCGGCCCGCCTGAGCGCGATCCCCGATCCGTCGATAGTGTTCCGCGAGAGCGAGGCGCAACTCGGGCGACCCCGCCGCGCGCGCCTTGGCCTCGGCACGAGCGTGTGCGATCTCCGGCCCGGTGCGATCCGTCGCGAGAAGCCCGATGAGCTTTCTGACGGGAGTTCTGGGCATCCCTACATGATGGCGGAGGAGCGCACCACCGTCACTCCGAGCCTGGCGGTCGGTGATCCCCATGGAGCACATAAACTCGACCCCGTGACTGCCGCCTCCACGCCCGAGCTCGAAGCCGACCGCCAGGCCCTCATCGGCCTCATCAACGCCGAGGCGGTGTTCCACGGCGACTTCACCCTCTCGAGCGGCAAGAAGGCGACGTACTACGTCGACATGCGCAAGCTCACGCTCGACCACCGTGCCGCTCCCGCTATCGGACGCCTCGTGCTCGACCTGGTGAAGGACCTCGACGGCGTCGTCGCCGTCGGCGGGCTGACGCTCGGCGCCGACCCGATCGCCAACGCCGTCATGCACGAGTCGGTGCACGCGGGCCGCCCTCTCGACGCGTTCGTCGTGCGCAAGGAGCCGAAGGACCACGGCCGCGGACGCCAGATCGAGGGCGCCGACGTCGCGGGCAAGCGCGTCGTCGTGGTCGAGGACACCTCGACCACCGGCCAGTCCGCCCTCAAGGCCGTCGAGGCCCTGCGTCGCGAGGGCGCCGAGGTCGTCGCCGTCGCCGTGATCGTCGATCGCAAGACCGGCGCGCAGGCCGCGATCGAGGCCGCGGGCCTCCAATGGCTGGCATCCATCGACCTCGACGACCTGGGGCTTCAGCCGCAGTAATCCGTTCGGCGGCGCTGTGCCGGGGGCAGGCGGTGGGCCGGGAACAGGCTGTGCGCCGAGAACAGGCCGATCCCGGGCGGATTGCCCTGTTTTGGTGGCATCCCCTGTTCTGGTGGCGCGCAGGGTGCCGGAGCCCCGGCGGTGCCGTGTCGAAAACAGGCGTTGCGCCGAGGACAGGCTGATTCTGCGCGGATTGCCCTGTTTCGGTGGCATCCCCTGTTTTGGTGGGAGGGGTGGGATGCCGGGAGCCCGGTCGCCGCGCCGCGCCGCGACCGTCGGCTGTGCTGAGAACAGGCGTTGTGTCGGGGGCAGGCTGATTCTGGGCGGATCGCCCTGTTTTGGTGGCATCCCCTGTTCTGGTGGCGCGCCGGGTGCCGGAGCCCCCCGCGGCGCCGCGCTGAGAACAGGCGTTGCGTCGAGGACAGGCTGATTCTGCGCGGATCGCCCTGTTTCGGTGTCATCCCCTGTTTTGGTGACGGGCGGGCTGCCGGAGCCCCCCCACGGCGCCGCGCTGAGAACAGGCGTTGCGTCGAGGACAGGCTGATTCTGGGCGGATCGCCCTGTTCCGGTCGCATCCCCTGTTCCGGTAACGCGACACCCGGATGCCGAAGCCCGGCCCCGCAGCTCAGTCGGTGCCGTCGCCCGGGCCGTCGAACGGGTCGCGGCCGCCGCCGCGGCGGGAGCGCCGCCACTGGACGAGGAACGCCACGAGCGTTCCGGCGGTGATGAGGAAGGCCGTGAGAAGCCAGAGCGTGCGATCGTCCATGCGTCGATCCTCCCCGATCAGGGGCGTTTGCCCTCGGCGGCGTCGGCCACGATCTTCGTGATGCGCGCCTCGCGCGTCTGCGAACGCACGGCCATCGCGATCTGCGTGAGACCGAACTTGCGGCTCGACGGCGGGAACGCGTCCCAGTTGCGCCGGGCCGTCGGCACGGCGTCGAGCGCCGCGGTGAGCTCCGGCGGTTCGATCCCCGCCTCCGGGCCGTCGAGGATCTCCCACGCCCCGTTCGCGCGGGCGACCTCGAGCGCGCGGATGCCGGGCGGGCGGAGGCGCCCCTCGGCCTCGAGCCGGGCGATGCGCGCCTTGTTCGTCGCGGCCCACCCGCTCTTCGGCTGACGCGGCGCGAACCACAGCCCCGAGCTCACCTCGTCGAACACGCGGACCGGCCCGTCGATCCACCCGAAGCACAGTGCTTCGCAGATCGCTTCTTCGTAGGCCACGAACCGGCCGGACTCGACGCCTCGGCCGCGCAGCAGCCAGGCGCCCCTCGACGTGGCGTGGTTCGCTTCGAGCCAGAGCGCCCAGGCGGCGGCATCGTCCGCCGCGACCTTCACCCCGTCATCGAGCGCGCCCACGTCAGAGGCCTTCGCTGAGTCCTTCTTCGCCGTCGGCGAGGTCGGTCTCGATCGGCTCGCTCCGTACCAGGTCGGCGACGGATGCCAAGATCTCGTCGGGGCGGAACGGGTACTTCTCCATCTCGGCCTGATCGCTGATGCCGGTCATCACGAGCACGGTGTGCAGCCCCGCCTCGATGCCGGCCACGATGTCGGTGTCCATGCGGTCACCGATCATGCCGGTGTTCTCGGAGTGCGCCCCGATGCGGTTGAGGGCGGAGCGGAACATCATGGGGTTCGGCTTGCCCACGATGTAGGGCTCCTTGCCGGTGGCCTTCGTGATGAGAGCGGCGATCGCGCCGGTCGCGGGCAGGACCCCCTCGATGGAGGGGCCCGTGGCATCCGGGTTCGTGGCGATGAAGCGGGCACCGTCGCGGATGAAGCGGATCGCCTTGGTGATCGCCTCGAACGAGTAGTTGCGCGTCTCGCCGACCACGACGTAATCGGGCGCGGTCTCGGTCATGATGAACCCCGCCTCGTGCAGCGCGGTGGTGAGCCCGGCCTCGCCGATGACGAAGGCGGAACCGCCCGGCATCTGCGACCGCAGGAAGTCCGCGGTGGCCAGGGCCGACGTCCAGATCGAGGACTCGGGGACGACCAGGCCCGACGACCGGAGGCGTGCGCTCAGGTCGCGCGGGGTGAAGATCGAGTTGTTGGTGAGCACCAGGAACGGGGTCCCCTCGGCACGCCACTGCGCGAGCAGCTCGGAAGCGCCGCGGATCGGGGTGTTCTCGTGGACGAGCACGCCGTCCATGTCGGTCAGCCAGCACTCCACGTCGCCACGGGTTCGCATGGGCTCAGCCTATCCCCGGGGCCTGACACGACCACCGGGCTGACGCACAAGCGGGCCGCCGCCCGATGGCAGCGGCCCGCCGAACAGCGGTGCGGCTTACTTGAACGCGTCCTTGACGTTCTCGCCGGCCTTCTTCGCGTCGGCCTTGACCTGGTCGGCCTTGCCCTCGGCGGCGAGCTTGTCGTTGTCGGTGGCGTTGCCGATCGTCTCCTTGGCCTTGCCCACGATGTCCTGAGCGGCGTTCTTGATCTTGTCGTCGAGGCCCATGATCGGTTCCTTCCGTGAATTCAGATGTCTCGCCGGGGCGATCGCCGCGGCGGAGCGGATGTGCTCACCGATGTGACGGACCGACGGCGCGATTCGTCACACGCGGGGACGAAAAAGTTCACGAGATCGGTATTCCGCATCCGGAATGCACCCGTGACGGCAGCGGACGATCTCGTTAGGGTCGAAGGGTGGCGCGCGACGAGTGGGACCCCCGGAACCTCCCCGACCTCTCCGGCCGCGCGTACCTCGTCACCGGGGCGACTCGCGGTCTGGGGTACTTCGCGTGCGAGCAGCTCGCGGGCGCGGGTGCGCACGTGCTGCTCACCGGTCGCAACCCGAACCGGCTCGTCCTCGCCAAAGAGGCCGTGAAGCGCACCCACCCGGATGCCTCGATCGAGACGCTGCTGCTGGACACGAGCAATCTCGGGTCGGTGCGGGCCGCGGCCGCGACCGTGCGGGCGCGCGGACGGCTCGACGGCCTGCTGATGAACGCCGGCATCGTCCACCCGCCGAAGACGCGCGAGCTGGCGGGCGGGCACGAGCGGGTGTTCGCCACGAACGTGCTGGGCCACTTCGCGCTCGGCGGCGAACTCTTGACGCCCCTGGCCTCGGCGCGCGGACGGATGGTCTGGGTCGGCAGCATGTCGACCTCGATCTGGAAGCACGTCCCCACCGATCCCGAACTCGTCGAGGGCTACACCCCGTGGCGGGCCTACGTGCAGTCGAAGGCCGCCACGACCGCGCTCGCGCTCGAGGCCGACCGCCGCCTGCGGGCGCACAGCGTCCCGGTCGAGAGCCTCGTCGCCCACCCCGGGTACTCCACGAGCGGTCGCACGCGCGGCATCCGGGGTGTCAATGAGCCGAGCCGGCTCACGCGCTTCGTC
Organism: Microbacterium sp. Bi128; assembly: GCF_918698205.1. NCBI lineage: Bacteria > Bacillati > Actinomycetota > Actinomycetes > Micrococcales > Microbacteriaceae > Microbacterium > Microbacterium sp. Bi128. Next base: position 10,912 of record NZ_CAKKMM010000043.1, read on the forward strand.
GACAACCTGCAGGCCCCCTTCACGCAATCGAAGGACGAGGGCGCCTGGGCGCTCGTCCGTGCCTTGACCGACCCGCTCGCCGAGGGTGGCACGATGTACGGCCCGGCGCTCGTGGCCCGGGGCGTCCCGCGCCCGGCGACCCCCGCCCGCCGCACGCGCGACGGCGGGCTCGGCGCCGATCTCTGGCTCGCGTGCGAAACGGCGACCCACGTGCGCTGGCCGTTCGAACGGGTGCGTCGAACGGCATCCTGAATCGGCGGCCGTCGTCGGGGGCTGCCCGTACAGTGATCGCATGGAGCAGACGAGCGTCGACGGCGCCCAGGGTCTCACCGCGTCCGCCGTCGCCGAGCGGGTCGCCGCCGGCCAGACGAACGCCTTCGTCGCGGACAGCAGCCGTTCGGCGTGGAACATCGTGCGCGCGAACGTCTTCACGTTGTTCAACGGCATCGTGGGTGCGTGCTTCCTCGTGCTGCTGCTCCTCGGCCGGTGGCAGGACGCCCTGTTCGGCATCGCGGCGCTGTCGAACGCGGTCATCGGCTGCGTGCAGGAGTTCCGGGCCAAGGCAGCCCTCGACCGCCTCGCGCTGCTGAACGCCCCGCGTGCGCGCGTGCGCCGCGACGGCGTCGATGCCGAGATCGCTCCGGCCGAGGTGGTGCGCGACGATCTGCTCGTACTGCGCGCGGGCGATCAGGTGCCCGCCGACGCCGTCGTGGTCGATTCGCGCGCGTTGCAGATCGACGAGTCGATGCTCACGGGCGAGTCGGATGCCGTCGACAAGCGGCCCGGCGACGAGGCGCTGTCGGGGTCGATCGTCGTCGCCGGCGAGGGAACGGCCCGGGTCAACCGGGTGGGCGCTGATTCCTACGCCAACACGTTCGCCGCCGAGGCCAAGAGGTTCCAGCTCGTCTCGAGCGAGTTGCGCACCTCGATCGACCGCGTGCTGAAGTGGGTCGGATGGGGCATCGGCCCCATCGGTCTCCTCGTGCTGAACGCCCAGATGATGGTCGCCGGCGGATGGGTCGAGGCCTGGCAGCAGGGCACGTGGTCGCAGGCCGTGGTCAACACGATCGCGTCGCTGACGGCCATGATCCCCCTCGGGCTCGTGCTGATGACCTCGATCGCGTTCGCTGTGGGTGCCGCGCGTCTGGCCGGGAAGAAGGTGCTCGTCAACGAGCTCCCCGCGGTCGAAGGGCTCGCGCGTGTCGACGTCATCTGCCTCGACAAGACCGGGACGTTGACGGCGGGCGAGATCCGTTTCGACGCCGCCCTCGAACTGCAGCCGGTCGACGGATGGCGGGCAGCGCTCGCCTGGTACGGCGCGGCCGACGACGCCAACGCGACGGCCCAGTGTCTGCGGGAGCCGTTCCCGGTCGGGGCGCCGCTGACCGTCGCGCACCGCATCCCGTTCTCGTCGGCGCGCAAGTGGAGCGCGGTGTCGTTCGCCGACGGTGCCGCCGGCACGTGGGTGCTCGGGGCTCCCGAGATGGTGTTCGGCGACGACGCGGCGGACGCGGGCACCGTCCTCGGTGAGGCGGTCACCCGCTTGGCCTCCTCCGGCCGACGCACTCTGGTGCTCGGCTACACCGCCGTCGCGCTCGACGAAGCCGACGTCGCCGCCGAGCGCCTGCCGGACGGCGCGGTCGCCGTGGCGGTGCTGACCTTCGTCGAGGCGGTGCGTCCGGATGCCGCTGAGGCCCTCGCCTACTTCCGTACGCAAGGCGTCGGGGTGCGCGTCATCTCGGGCGACAACCCTCGGACTGTCGCCGCGATCGCGCGCGAGGTCGGACTCGACGTCGACGAGGGGTACGACGCCCGCCGCTTGCCGGACGACGACGTCGAGCTGGGCCGCATCCTCGAGGATCACACCGTCTTCGGTCGTGTGACCCCCGACCAGAAGAAGCGCATGGTGACGGCCCTGCAGTCTCGCGGGCACGTCGTGGCCATGACCGGCGACGGCGTCAACGACGCCTTGGCTATCAAGGCGGCCGACATCGGCATCGCGATGAACTCCGGAGCCGCGGCGACGAAGGCGGTCGCGCGGCTCGTGCTGCTGGACGGCCGCTTCTCCCACTTGCCCTCGGTCGTCGCCGAGGGCCGTCAGGTCATCGCGAACATCGAGCGGGTCTCGATGCTGTTCCTCACCAAGACGGTCTACGCGACCGGGCTCGCCGTGCTGTTCGGCGCGCTCGTGATGGAGTTCCCCTTCCTGCCGCGCCAGCTGTCGATCACCGACGGTCTGACGATCGGCATCCCGGCTTTCTTCCTCGCCCTCCTGCCCAACACGCAGCGGTACGTGCCCGGATTCCTGCGCAGGTCGCTGAGCTTCGCGATCCCCGCGGGGCTCGTGATCGCCATCGCCCTGACCCTCTACACGCGCGCGGCACTGGCGATGGGGTTGAGCGTCGAGCAGTTGCGGACGGGCGCGACGATCATCCTCGCCATCGTCGCGATCTGGGTGCTCACGGTGCTGTCGCGACCGGTCACGCGAGTGAAGGTGCTCGTCATCGGGGCGATGTTCATCGCCCTCACCGCGATCTTCACCGTGCCGATCCTGGGGCAGTTCTTCCAGTTGCAGGACCCGGGCGAAGACGGGGCGTGGCTCATCACGGGCGTCGTGATCATCGCCGTGGGCGCGATCGAGGTGGTGCGGTTCGCGCACCGGCGCTTCGTGCGACGCACCCTCGAGTCGGCGGCATCCGCACCCGCGCCGACGCCCGCCGCCGCGCGCGGGTAGAGCGGGACGGCGCGGCGCGGCGCCGCTTCGCGCGGGTCAGATCGTGGGCGCGGGTGCTGCGGCGTCGGGCGACGCCCTAAGGAAGTACCGCCGCGCCTTCGGAGGGATCCAGACGGCGGCGATGACGGCGAGCGCAGCCACCATCGCGATCACGATCGTCGGCTCGAGCTCGGTCAGGACCAACGACAGCGCCTGCAGCACGACGAGCAGCGACAGATAGCCGGTGAGCAGGTTCCGTGCGAGGCGGCTCCCGCGCGCCAGTGAGGAGCCGCCGGCGACGGTGAGCAGGCCCAGCAGGATCGTCGCGGCACCCACGAGGGACACCGGCAGCACGTCGTCGGCGTCGACCTCGTAGCGCGACAGCAGCACCAGGACGCCGAGCGCGGTGTTCAGCAGTCCGCCGACGTAGACGAGCGCGACGGCGATGGTCACGGGGAGGGGCCGACGGAGTTCGACGGTGGTGGTCATGGATGCCTCACGCTCTGCGGCTCCGCGGGAGCCGGTGGGGTCAGCGTAGTGGGATCGGCGGCCGGCGATCCTCAGCGCGTCAGCCAGACCGAGTCGCCCGCCCCGTCGGGCAGCGACACCTCGACGCCGTCGGCGCGCACCACGGTGTGCGAGACGACCTCGAGCTCGTGCCCGACGTCGATACGGCGCGCGACGAGTGCGCGCAGCAGTTCGGGGTCGCGGTCGCTCACCCTCAGCACACGCCCGGAGTGTCCGGATGCCGCCTCGGCGAGGAGCACGAAGGGTTCGCGGTGCACGGCACCGGTGGCATCCGGGATCGCATCGCCGTGGGGATCGAACCGGGGGCGTCCCAGCCGCTCATCGATGCCCTCGAGCAGGCGGTCGCTCAGCGAGTGCTCCAAGATCTCGGCCTCGTCGTGCACTTCGTCCCACGCGTAGCGGAACTCGCGGACGAGCCACGTCTCGATGAGGCGGTGTCGGCGGATGACCGAGGCGGCACGTCGTTCGCCGGCGGCGGTGAGCGACACGGGGCCGTACGGGCGATGGCGGACGAGTCCTTGCGCCGCGAGCTTCTTCACCATCTCGGTGACGCTCGAGGGGGCGAGGCCCAGCACGCCGGCGAGCTGCGACGGAGTGATCGGATCGTCCTGCCACTCGGTGTGGTGGTAAATGGCCTTGAGATAGTCGTCGGCCACGGGCGATTCCACGGGCCCAGCCTATCCGCCGGTGAACACCAGCCACAGGAGCACGGCGTTCAGCGCGATGAGGAACACCGACGCGGCCACCCCCGCCGCGGTCGTGACGGTGCGGTTGCGGTGGACGCCCAGGACGTCGCGTCGCGCCGTCAGCGCCACGAGCGGGACGAGGGCGAACGGGATGCCGAAGGACAGCACGACCTGGCTGAGTACGAGCGCGAGGGTCGGGTCGACGCCGACCCCCAGGATGATCAGTGCCGGGATCAGCGTGACCAGGCGGCGGGCGAGCAGCGGCACGCGGACCCGGAGCAGGCCGTGCATGATCTCGGCGCCGGCGTACGCCCCGACCGAGGTCGAGGCCAGGCCGCTCGCGAGCAGGCCGACCGCGAAGAGCGTCGCCACCACCGGACCGAGGCCGTCCCGCAGCGCCGCGTACGCCCCTTCGAGGCTGTCGGTTCCGTCCACCCCCGTGAGGTTGGCCGCCGCCAGCAGCAGGATCGCGAGGTTGACGGTGCCGGCGACGGCGAGGGCGATCGTGACGTCCCAGCGCGTCGCCCGCAGCAGGCGGGACGTGGAAAGGCCCCGGGCGCGTTCGAGGTCGGCGGCGGCGGTGGGCTCCGCGGGGGCGAAACGGTCCCGGCTGAGCGCCGAGTGCGCGTAGATCGCGTGCGGCATGATCGTGGCGCCGAGGATCGAGGCGGCCAAGAGGACCGAGGTCGAGCCTTCGAAGCGCGGAACCAGTCCGCCGACGACCCCCGCGGGGTCGGGCGGCGCGAAGAACAGTCCGGCGGTGAAACCGATCGCGATGATCAGGAGCAGTCCGATCAGGACCGTCTCGAACGCCCGCGCCCCCCGGCGCGACTGCACCATGAGCAAGAGGATCGACACGACGCCCGTGATCGCTCCGCCCCACACCAGCGGGATGCCGAAGAGCAGGTGGAGGGCGACGGCGCCGCCGATGACCTCGGCGACGTCGGTGGCCATCGCCACGAGCTCGGCCTGCAGCCAGTACGCCCGGCGCGCCCACGGTCGCTGGAGGCGCCGGCCCAGCACCTGGGGCAAGCTCTCGCCCGTGACGATGCCGAGCTTGGCCGAGAGGTACTGGATCAGCCAGGCCATGACGTTGCCGAGCACGACGACCCACACCAGCAGGTATCCGAAGAGCGCCCCGGCTGTCATGTTGCTGGCGACGTTGCCGGGGTCGAGGTAGGCCACCCCGGCGACCATGGCCGGCCCCAGCAGCCACATCGCCCGGGTCGGCGCGTGCCGGCGGTCGACGGCATCCGTATTTTTCGGCATGCCGAAACCCTAGCGATTTTTCGGGCGACCGAAAAATGGATGCCACCGTCCGCGCGGCTAGCCTGGATCGGTGACCGATGTGGAAGAGACCCCGCTCCCGACGCACGGGGTCGGCCCCTGGCCCGGTGGTCCCGAATCCTGGCCCGACGACCCCCGGTACGACCGCGAACTGCTCTCCGAGGGCGATCGGCGCAATGTCGTCGACGACTACCGCTATTGGACGATGGAAGCGATCGTCGCGGATCTGGATGCCAAGCGGCATCCGTTCCACGTCGCCATCGAGAACTGGCAGCACGACCTGAACATCGGATCGATCGTGCGCAGCGCCAACGCGTTCCTCGCGGCGGAAGTGCACATCATCGGCAAACGCCGCTGGAACCGCCGCGGCGCGATGGTCACCGACCGCTACCAGCACGTGCGCCACCACGAGGACGTCGCGGCCTTTGCGGCCTGGGCCGCCGAGGCGAGCCTGCCGATCCTCGCGATCGACAACGTCGACGGCTCGGTCCCCGTCGATCGCGCCGACCTGCCGGAGGCGTGCGTGCTGCTGTTCGGTCAGGAGGGGCCGGGGCTGTCGCCGGAGGCGCTGGCGGCCGCGAGCGGCGTCGTGGAGATCACGCAGTACGGATCGACCCGATCGATCAACGCGGCGTCCGCCGCCGCCGTGGTCATGTACGAGTGGTGTCGCCGCTGGAGATGAGAGTTTTCTCATCCGCAAGGGGCAGATAATCGCGTCCGGACCGCGCAGAATTCACCGGACACGCCATGCTCGCCCCCCGGATGGATGGACCGATCCCCCATGAGTTCTGCCTCGAAGACGATTCCGCAGCCGACCGGCCCCGATCGCCGTTCGATCCTCAAAGCGGGAGCGTGGTCCGTTCCGGTCGTCGCCCTCGCGGTCGCCGCCCCCGCGGCCAGCGCCAGCACCACCGCGAACCTCGCGCTGCTTCCTCCGCAGTTCGGCAGCTCCGTCCCGATGTTCACGCCCTCGCTCACGCAGCGCTACAACGCCAGCGAGCCGTCCGGCGTCGTCGTCGGAAACACGACCAGCGAGGTCTACACCGGTCCCGTGATCCTGCGTCTGGAGGTCGATCGTCGCCTGTGGGACGTCACGGGCTTCACTTACGACACCCGTGACGGTGAGGGCGCCCGGGCCGCGAGCTTCAGCGGGCCGACGCTCTCGGACGACCGCGCCGTCTACACGGTCTCTTTCGCCGCGACCGTGGCCCCCGACACCGATTCCTACACCGGCATCCTGGTGCGTCCCGTCCTGACCTTCCTCGGGGACTACCCGAACGACACGCTCGCACCCGCTGACGCCGGCGCCTCCTGGGTGCTCGTCGAGCCGGCCGACGCGGGAGCCTCTGACAATGTGTTCGTCAACAACCCGGGCTCGCCCGTCGACGCCGCCCCGTTCGGGGCCACGGTGACGGCCGACTTCGAACTGGTGACCTCCGGAGACGGATCCGCGTACCGTCCCACGAACGCCACCCTCACCTCCATCGGGCCCAACCCCACCGCCGTCGAGGACAGGGTCACGGTGGGGTTCGACCCGGCCCTGGCCGACGACGTCGTCCTGCAGAACATCGCCCTCAACGGCGCGGCGTCCCCCGACCTGCTGTCGCAGCGGACCAACACCGTCTCCGGCGGTCGACGATCCGTCGACTTCGCCTTCACCGGACCGCTCGCCGAGGGCGACGTCGTGACCTTCACGCTCCTGTACTCGGGCGGGACGGGGGCCACGCCGGCCAGCACGGCCGGCTCTCAGATCGCGTACGTGCCGGTCACGCCGAACGACGACAACCAGCGCGGCCGGGGGCAATCGTTCGCCAACCAGCCCGGAAGCTGACCGCGGGCTCGGCTCAGCGCGCGTCCGCGCGCACGGGACAGTCGTCGAGCACGGGTCGTCCGTGGACGCGAGCGACGCGGAGGAGCATCATCGCCGCGCCGTACAGCACCACCGCGCTGGCGACGACCGACACCGCCAGCACCGCTCCCGAGAACGGCCTGTCCCGATACACGTAGGTCGCCGTGCTGACGTCCCACTCCTGGTAGCCGACGAAGTAATAGCCGCCCGCGCAGAAGATGGCCATGGCCACGATCAACGACACGGCCACGATGAGCGTCCCCGCAATATGCCCCCGCATCCGTCCAGAATAGGGATACGGGGTGTCGGGCGTGTGAAGACCCGGCGAAGCTCAGGTGCCCGCGCGCGGGTGCACCTCGTACGCGAACACCGCCTCGACGGGCGAATCCACCCGCAGAGTCGCTGCTTCGGTGGCATCCCACCGGATCGTCGTCGGCGCGGCGCCGGTCTGGCCGGGCGCGCCGCAGGGGACGTCGGTCGTGAGGCCGGTCGCCCCGCCGATCTCGACGACGAGCGGGGTGCCGGTCGCGCTCTCGCACGCCACGACGACGTCCCACGACCCGCCGACGGGGTCCAGGTCGACGCTCGCGCCCGCGGGTCCGACCCCGCCGGTGCCGCGGGCGACGGCCGTGCTCCCGCCCAGGCCGTTCTCGGGCAGCGCGCGCGCCGCCCACTGTTCGAGCGACGACGCGTCGTCGGGGAGGCTCCCGCCGGGCGCAGGGGCCGACGGCGAGAGTGACGGCGTGGATGCCGACGGCGCGGGCGAGGACGAGGTCCCGGATGCCACGGGCTCGGGGACACCGGAGGTGCACCCCGCGAGTGCCAGCAGCGCCGGAACGAGCAGAACGGGAAGGGCCGCGAGGGCCGGGCGTGTCCA